>CAKULR010000025.1 GCA_934667295.1 uncultured Kiritimatiellota bacterium | reverse complement strand
TAGGGGCGTGGAAGAGTGGACGCGGCCGCGCGGGAGCGCGGCCCTCCCGGCAGTTTGGGCCCGGCGCATAATGTACCCGCGCCGCCCTCGGCGCGTGGCGTCCGAATGCGGTCTTGAACGAAATCTTGAACTGAATCGCAAACACCAACACAGGATTTCGTCCGCACCATAATCTTGCATCGCGTCCGTACTCTCGTCCATCAAGCGCGGGTGGATGAGACGATGGATGTCTACGGGCTGGAAGGGGGGACGTATGAAAACAAGATTACGGTGCGGACGAAATCCAATTGGGAGGGGCGGCTGGGATAGCCGGGTGGGGTGGGATTAGGGTGGGGGAGGGTGAGTGGGGGAGAAGATGGAGTATGGAGAAGATGGAGTATGCGGCAGAATGGAAGAGTGGAGGGGAACGGGAACAGGAGGACGCCACGCGCCGAGGGCGGCGCGGGTACATTGCGCGCCGGGCCCGGACGCAATGAATTGCGTCCCTCCCGTGTGGGAGGGCAAACCCGTGGGGCCTCAGGAAAAAAAAACTTTCATTTTTATCGTTGAACAATTCACCGAGGAGGGGTAGACTATTTGTCGGTTTACCAAGCGAATAAGGTGCATGAAAACTCGGACGGGAGAGGCGGAATGGGCGGAAACAGAATGTGGTTGAGAGTGGGCTGCGCGTTGATGGCCCTGTTGTCGTGTACGCTGTTGGCGGATGCCGTCGATCCGATGGCGTTCATCGACACGGCGCTCGCGCGCGGCGAGAAGGTGGTCCGCGTGCCGAAGGGCGTCTACGATGTCGGGCCGGGCGAGGTCGCGAGCATTTACCTGAAAGGCGTGCGCGACGTGACGGTCGATTTCCAGGGGAGCGAGTTGAGGGGGCGCACGCGGAGCGCGCTCATCACCCTGCGCGACTGCACGGGCGTGACGGTCAAGAACGTGACGCTCGACTATCCGTTCAACCTCCCCTTCACGCAGGGGTTCATCGAGGCGGTTGGCCCGGACGGCGAGTGGGACGTGCGGATCGCGCAGGGCTATCCCGACCCGGTGGACGGCCGATGGGATTGGCCCGTGCAGGCCTACGACGCGAAGACGGGCGACCTTGTGAACCCGATGCGCTATCTGGGCGGCATCAAGGTGGTGCGCACGGCGCCCGGGCGCTGGCGCGTGACGGGCGGGACGAACCGGCGCGGCAAGGTGGGCGACGTCGCGGTGTGGACGCTCCCCTGCGAAACGCGCGGTGACGCGCAGGTGGCCGAAACGCGCGCGCATGCCGTCTATCTGCGGAACTGCGGCGGATGCCGGGTGGAGAACGTGACGGTTTATTCAACGCCGGGCTCGAACGGTTTCCGCGAGCTGCTGGGCGCGGGCGGCAATGCCTACGTGGCGTGCCACGTCGTGCCGCGTCCGCCCGAGACGGATCCCGTCCGCCGCGAGATCCGCCGCTTCCGCAGCGGCAACCACGACGCCTTCAACAGCCGGGCCGCCCGGAAGGGGCCCACGCTCAGGGCCTGCACGGCCCGCAACCACTGCGACGACGACCTCAACATCCACGGCGCCTACCAGTACATCGCCTCGGCGACGGGCGCGACGGTACGCGCGTTCGTGCGGGACATGTACGTGGAGGCGTTGCGCGTGGGCGATCCCGTGCAGTTCGTCACGGCGGAGGGGTATTCGCCCGACGCCCTCCTGCGCATCGTCGCGCTGAAGCCGGCGACGCCGACGGCGGCGGAGCTTGAGATGGTCAAGAAGGGGCTCGTCGACCAGATTGCCCGCGCGTGCAACACGATGCTGGAGGTCACGTTCGAGCGTGCCGACCCGATTCTGAAGCCGGGGACGCTGTTCGTCTCGATGAACGCGGCCGGAAGCGGCTTCAGGGTGGAGAACTGCCGGTTCGGACCGAACCGTGCGCGCGGGTTCATCTCCAACGCCTCCTTCGGGGAGGTGGTCGGCTGCACGTTCGACCGGACGGAGTCGCACGGCGTCCTGTCGCGCCCGAGCTACCAGTGGCTGGAGGGCGGCGCGTCGCGCGACGTGCGCTTCAAGGACTGCACCTTCATCGACTGCGGCGTCTTCTACGGCGTCCACCGCGAGATGCTGACGACGAACGAGTGCCACCGCAACATCGTCTTCGCGGGCTGCCGTTTCAAGGGACCGCGCGCCAGGCTGGAGGTGCAGTGCTGCACGTGGCTTGAACTTTCCGGCAACACGTTCGACCTGCCGGAGGACAAGGCCGTCGTGTTGAGGAAGGTCGCCCGGGAGGGCCGTGCTCCAGCTCCCGCGTGGCCGTGATTCCCGCGCCGGGAGGTTGCGTTCCGCCGCCGATTGCGGTACAATGGTCGTCTACCGATTTCAACTGAAAGGATAGGCGAAATGGCTCTCGTCAACATGAAGGACATGCTCTCCGAGGCGCGGAAGGAGAAGCGCGCCGTGGGGGCGTTCAACACCGCGAACTACGAACTCTCCCGGGCGATTCTCAAGGCCGCCGAGGCCGAGAACCAGCCGGTCATCATCCAGCTCTACATGCGCCTCTTCGACAGCGAGAAGGCCTACGACCTCTGCGGCATGCTCCAGCGGCTCGCGACGCGCGCGAAGGTGCCCGTGGCGCTGCACCTCGACCACGGTGCCACGATCAAGCAGGCGAAGGACGCCCTTGCGTGGGGCTACTCCTCCGTGATGTACGACGGCAGCCGCGACCCGTTCGCGAAGAACGTGCAGGACACGGCGTTCGTCGCGCAGTATGCGCACGCGGTGGGCGCGACGTGCGAGGGCGAGATTGGCCACGTCGCGCAGGGCGACGAGACGGCCCTGACGGACGTGAAGGAGGCGGTGGCGTTCGCGCAGGCGACGGGCGTCGACGCCCTCGCCGTCTCGATCGGCACGGCGCACGGCTACTACAAGGCCGAGCCGAAGCTCGACATCGCGCGCTGCCAGGCGATCGCGGACGCGCTGCCGGACGTGCCGCTCGTGCTGCATGGCGGCTCCGGCACGCCCCTCGCGGACGTCCGCCGCGCCGTGGAGGCCGGCATCGCGAAGATCAACATTGCGACGGAGTTCATGGACACCTACCTCAAGGCGACGCGCGCCGAGCTGAACCGTCTCGACGGAAAGTTCATCCCCGTGGACAAGTTCTACGACCCCGTGGTGGACGCCTGCGCCGCGCACGTCCAGAAGCTGATCCGCTTCTTCAGTGGCAAATGAGGACGGCGGTGGGAGGCGGACGCGACGGAGCGCGTCCCTCCCGTTGGACGTGGAGGCGGACGCGACAAGCGCGTCCCTCCCACGGGAGGGCCGCAGCTTGCTGCGGCCGAAGAGACCGCGAAAGACGACTTAACCACTTAACCACTTAAAGCGAAGCGACTTAAAGAAAAGGAAACGACTTATGAGACCTGTTGTCTTGATCATCCGCGATGGCTGGGGCGTGAATGCGCGTCCCGACGGGAACTCGGTGGTGGCGGCGAAGACGCCCGTCATCGACCAGATCCGGGCGCGTTACCCGCACTGCCTCCTGAACTGCTGCGGCGAGGCCGTGGGGCTGCCGGACGGCTACCAGGGATCGTCCGAAGTCGGCCACCTCAACATGGGCGCCGGCCGCATCGTCGTGCAGGAGCTGAAGCGCATCGACGACGGTCTCTCCTCGGGCGAGCTCTTCAAGAGCCCGAAGTGGCAGAAGCTGATCGCGGACTGGAAGAAGAACAATTCGCAGTTCCACTTCCTCGGCCTGCTGCAGGACGAGGGCGTCCACGCCCACCAGGAACATCTCTTCAAGCTCATGAAGCGCGCGCGCGCCGAGTTCCCGGAGGGCCGCATCGTCGTCCATCCGTTCCTCGACGGCCGCGACACGCCGCCGCGTTCGACGCTCGAATACATCGCCCGCCTGAAGCAGGAGCTCGCCGCCGTCGGCAACGCCGTGATCGGCACCGCGATGGGCCGCTACTACGGCATGGACCGCGTGAAGAACTGGACGCTCACGAGCGAAGCCTACAACTGCATCGTCAGCTGCGAGGGCAAGCGGACGCCGACCATCGAGGCGTGCGTCAAGAACGAGTACGCCACGGGCAAGACGCCCGACGGCACGCCGATGACCGACGAGTACATCCCCTGCTACGTCGTGGGCGACTACGCGGGCGTGAAGGACGGCGACGTCGTGATGCACACGAACTACCGCCAGGACCGCGCGATCCAGCTCACCCAGGCGTTCGTGTGCGACGACTACCCCGGCGCGCGCACCGCGCGCCCGAAGGTCACCTTCCTCGGCTTCACGCGCTACTGGGACGAGTTCGAGGACTACCTGCTCGGCGCGATGGGCGCGGGCGGCGGCATGGCGAACCTCCTCGGCGAGGTCGTCTCGAAGGCCGGCATCCGCCAGTTGCGCCTTGCCGAGACGCAGAAGTTCCGCCACGTCACGAGCTTCGTCAACGGCAAGTCGACGACGCCCTCCGAGGGCGAGGACCAGGTGGAGGTGAAGAGCCGCTTCGACCCCGCCACGTTCGCCTCCCATCCGGAGATGGACGCCTACAACGTGACGGACGAGCTGCTGAAGCGCCTGGAGAACAACCCCTACGGCCTCATCGTCGTCAACTACGCGAACTGCGACATGGTGGGCCACACGGGCGACGAGGCCGCCGCCACGAAGGCCGTCGAGGTGACGGACGAGTGCATCGGCAAGATTCTGCCGCGCCTCCTGGAACTGGACGCGCACGTGCTCATCTACGCGGACCACGGCAACGCCGAGCAGATGATCGACTACAAGAGCGGCCTCACGAAGACGAGCCACACGCTCAACCTCGTGGACTGCTTCTACGTGGCGAAGGACGCTCCGGGCGTGCAGCTCACGCCGCTTGCGAAGCTCTCCGCGATCGCCCCGACGACCCTGCAGCTGCTCGGCCTTCCGGTGCCGCCGGAGATGACGACCCCCTCGCTCCTCGCGGGCAAGGAACCGTGGAGCAGGACGACGCTCAACATCTAGGTTTCAGGTGTTAGGTTCCAGGTGTTAGCGTTCTAGCGTTTCAGGGTCTCGGTGTTCGCGCTTAAGGTGCCGCCCGTCTTCGGCCTTCTGGTCTTCGGCCTTTGGGCTCTCTCGTGTGCGGCCGCGCCGCTCGTGCTGAAGGACGACTACCGTTCGCCGCGCAACAGGGAGCGTCCGCTCCGCAAGGCGACGCGGCTCATCGTGCTCCACACGACCGAGGCGCACGCGAAGAGTTCGCTGAACAAGCTCAGCGAGCGCGGCGAGGCGCACTACTGCGTGACCGAGACGGGCGAAGCCTACCGCATCATCGACCGGGACCGCCTGGCGTTCCATGCGGGACGGTCGATGTGGAACGGAAAGGACGAATGCGACGAGTACTCCATCGGCATCGAGGTGGTGGGGCATCACGATCGGCCGATGCCCCTCCGCCAGCTGGAGGCGCTGAAGGAACTCGTCGCCCGCCTCAAGCGCACGTACGGCATCGCGGACGCACAGGTGGTCTGCCATTCGCACGTCGCCTACGGCGCGCCGAACACCTGGCACCCCAAGAAGCATCGCGGACGCAAGCGCTGCGGGATGCTCTTCGCGATGCCGAGCGTACGCGCGAAGCTGGGTCTGCGCGCGCGCCCGGCCTACGATCCCGATGTGCGCGCGAAACGCCTCGTACAGGCCGATGCCTACCTGAACAGCATTCTCTACGGCGGCGTGGACACGATGGCCGCCGTCTACGGGAAGGGGCGGATGCAGGTCGCCGCCGCCCCGGCCGCCGCGCCGAAGAAGCCCGCCGCCGCGAAGGCCACCCCGAAGCCCAAGCCCAAGCCAAAGCCCGCCGCCCCGCCCGTAAAGCCCGCCGCCGTCGCGGCGAAACCCGCCGAAGTGGTCAAGGTCGAGGAGGGCGAGTCCGACTGGCTGCGCACGATGGGGCTTAAGGGCGGGTACTTCAAGAAAAAGGCGAAGCTCGTCGTCGTGTCCCCGCCGCCGGAGGCGGAGGGGAAGGGTTCCGAATCGCAGGCGCTCCCCCTGCCCGCGAACCTGTACATCCGGAAGATGGGCGACGACGTGAAGGACCTCGCCGCGCTCGCGAAGCTGCCGGGCTACACGCGGGGAGGGCCCGTGAGCGCGACGTGTTCGCCGTTCAAGATCGCGGGGACGGCGTGGAACGCCGCGACGACCTACTACTACAGCCCCTGTGGGGGCATCACGACCGGCGACAAGGTGGACGAGAAGTCCATCGAGGCCGGCACCTTCATCTTCTACAAGCGGAAATGAAAACGGACATGACGTTCACACCACGGAACATGATCGTGATCACCGGCGCGGGCGCCTACCCCCGCCTCGTGATCGAGGGTGCCCGCGCGGCGGGCGTCGCGCAGGTGGACGTGCTGGCGGTACGGGGTTCGACGGAGCGCGCGACGTGCCGGGCGGCCGACCGTGTCCACACGATCGGCATCGGCGAGATCGCCTCGGGCCTCCGGTGGGTGGCGGCGCAGGGGTATGAGGGCGCCGTGTTCGCGGGGCAGATCAGTCCGCTCTCGCTCTTCCGCAGCCGGTTCGACGCCGAGACGAAGGCGTGGCTCGCGTCCCTCCCCTGCAAGACGGCGCACACGATCTACGGCAAGCTCGCGTTCGAGTTCGAGCGGGCGGGGGTGCCCGTCTTCCCGGCGTCCTCGTTCATGGAGCGCCACCTGCCGGGAGAGGGGACGCTGACCGCGCGTGCCTTCACGGACCGCGAGCGGCGCGACGCCGAACACGGCGCCGTCGTCATGCGCGACATGGGGCGGCACGATGTGGGGCAGACCGTGCTCGTGAAGGACGGCATGGTGCTGGCGGTGGAGGCGTTTGAGGGCACGAACGCGGCGATCAAGCGCGGCGGCAAGCTCGGCGGGAAGGGGGCCGTGCTCGTGAAGGGCGCACGCGAGGGGCATGACATGCGCTTCGACATCCCCGTGGTCGGGCTGAAGACGCTCAAGGTGATGAAGTCGGCAGGGGTCTCCGCGCTCGCCTTCCAGGCGGGGCGGCTCCTCCTCCTCGACCGGGAGGCGGTGGTCGCCTACGCGAACCGCCACGGCATCGCGCTTGCGGGATTTGCGACGGATCTGCCGCCGGCGCCGACGCGGCCCTCGCGCGCGCCGGAAGGAGGCGTGCCGTGTCCGTGACATTGACGGTTGTCGGCCTCCTGCTGCTTGTGGCGTCCTTCGTCGGCTGCGTGTTGCCGGTCCTGCCGGGCCCGCTGTTCGCGTACGGGGGGCTGCTGCTCCTGTTCGCGACGGACCATCCGCCGTCCGTCGTGACGGTGTGCGTGGCGACGGTGCTCGTGGCGGCTTCCTGCATCCTCGACTACGTGGTGCCCGCGCTGAGCGCGAAGCGGTTCAAGTGTTCCCGTGCGGGCGTGGTGGGCAGCCTCGTCGGGTCGGTCGCGGGTGTCTGCGCGGGCCTGCTGGTGAGTCCGCTCCTGACGGTCGTCGGGGGCGCGCTCGTCTGCCTCGCCTTCCTCGTGCTGGGGCCGTTCCTCGGCACGTTGGTCGGCGAGTTGTCCGCGAAGCGGACGCTGCGGGACTCCCTGTCGGGCAGTGTGGGCACGCTTGTGGGCTTCGTCGTCGCGACGGGCCTGAAGCTCCTCGTCTGCCTGGTCGTGGCGGGGCTCTTCCTCTGGTCGTGGCTGGGGGCGTAGGATGTGACGGAAAGGAGAATCGGAATGGAGAAGCCGGACAAGGCGGTTGAACTCTTCAAGGGCGGACTCTGCTGTTCGCAGGCCGTGTTCTGCGCGTTTGCGGAGGACTTCGGGATGGATGCCGAGACGGCGCGGAAGGTGAGTGCCGGGCTGGGCGGCGGCGTGGGGCGCATGCGCGAGGTGTGCGGTGCCGTGACGGGCGCCACGCTCGTCCTCGGGCTCAAGTACGGTCCCGACAAGGCCGCCGTCTACCCGCACGTACAGGACCTCTGCGCGCGCTTCAAGGCGGCATGCGGGTCGTTCGTCTGCCGCGACCTGCTGGCGGGGACGCACGCGACGCAGGGCGGCACGCCCGAGGCGCGCACGGCGGCGTACTACAAAAAGCGTCCCTGCGCCGAACTCGTGCGCCTCGCTGTCCAGCTCGTCGAACAGTGTTGACGCAGATGCCTCGCATCCGCGATCTGCGTTTTGGAAGAAGGATGTCCCAATGGAAAATGAACGCACGCTCAAGGGGGCGCTCTGCCTCGTCGCCTCCGCGTTCGGCTTCGCCGTGATGGGGATGTTCGTTCGGATGACGGACGACTACGGGGAGGCGGTCTCCGCGTTCCAGAAGAGTTTCTTCCGCAACGCGGTGGCGTTCGTGATCGCGCTCGTTCTCTTCCTGAAGGCGGGGTATCGGGTTTCGTTTGGGGAGGGCCCGGCGGCGCGCCGCTGGACGGTGCTCGCGTTGCGCGCCGTGTTCGGCACGGCGGGCATCTTCGGCAACTTCTACGCGCTCGGGAAGATCGACCTCGGCGACGCGATGATGCTCAACAAGCTCGCCCCGTTCTTCACGGTACTCTTCAGCTGGCTCTTCATCAAGGAGCGGATCACCCTGCGCCAGGCGCTCTGCCTGGTGGGGGCGTTCGCGGGGGCGGCGTTCGTGGTGAAGCCGGGGTTCGGCGTGATGCCGCTCGTACCGGCCCTGAGCGGGCTGGCGGGCGGGGTCTGTGCGGGCTCCGCCTACGCCTGCGTGCGTGAGCTCGGACTTCTGAAGATGGACGGACGCTTCATCGTCCTCTTCTTCTCCGCCTTCTCCTGCTGCGCCTCGGTGCCGTTCCTCGTCTTCGACTACCATCCGATGACGGCGGCGCAGGTCTGGATCCTCGTCGGCGCGGGAGCGGGCGCGGCGGTCGGGCAGTTCGGCGTCACGGCCGCCTACCGCTACGCCCAGCCGCGCCGCATCGCGGTGTTCGACTACACGAACATCCTCTTCGCGGCGCTGCTGGGGTATCTCGCGTTCGGACAGGTCCCCGACGCCTTCAGCTGGATCGGCTTCGCGCTCATCGCCGCGATGGCGTTCCTGATGAACCGCGGGGACCATTCCCGCTCCGCGTAGCGGGCGCGCGGGAGCCTGTCCCTCCACTTGTCGTTTTTCCCAATTTCCCCCTTGCGCGGTCCCGGCGCGTTTGGTAAACTACTCCTTGTTTTCACGCCTGCTCGGGTGGTGAAATTGGCAGACACGCATGCTTGAGGTGCATGTGGAGAGATCCTTGCGGGTTCGAGTCCCGCCCCGAGCACCACTTATTGTGGGATACTCAAGCGGTCAACGAGGGCAGACTGTAAATCTGCTGGCTCACGCCTTCGGTGGTTCGAATCCACCTCCCACAACCATTCCGATGATGAAGCCGCCGTTGGGCGGCTTCGACTTTTTTAAGTGGTTAAGTGTTTAAGTCGGCCTCCGGCCTTTAAGTCGCCGCTCCGCAGTCCACTTCTTTTTGTAGTCGTTCCGAAGTGAAATCGTCCAGCCCTCGCCAGTCTACACCTCTACAATTCTACACGGCGGGTATTCCTTCTGCAATCAAGTCTTGTGCGTCACAAGGAACGCAAAGTTGGCAAAGCCTTTGCGTTCCTTGCGAGGCACTTGCAAAACCTCGGCCGCGACAAGTGCGGCCCTCTTGTATCTTCGCAAAACCGCAAAGATTCGCCGATTTCCGGGAGGGCCGCGCTTGTCGCGGCCGTGGCCGTAATCGCGAAGGTTTTGCAAGTGCCTCTTGCGGCAAAAAAACTTCTACAATTCTACACGGCGAAGACGCTTCAGCGAGTGAAGCCTTGTGAACTACAAAAGCGCAAACCTATAAAACTTCTGTGTTTTGCGTCAAAACCATCATATCCCGTTGCCGGACCTAGAGGTCGAGGGATTGGCCGTGTAGAGGTGTAGAAACACTATCGCGACAAGTTGTAACCCTCCCGTCGGAACCGTTCCGAAGCGAAATCGCGCGATCCCACCCCCTCCCCCTTCGCCACTCCCATCCCTGTCCAGAACCACTGAACACACGGAAACGTCCTGCGGGCGACACGGAAGGAGGCCGGGACGTGTATGCCCCGCACGTTCCGGCCACATCACGACCACGTTCCCGTCGTATTTCCGCCACATCTTGAGCTTGCGAGATTTCGCGTCGGAACGTTCCGACGTGAAATCTCACATTCTGTTGAGGGTTTGATATATGGGGTCTATTTTAATAAAATAAATAATTCGACTTATTTACCGTTTATTCGTGAGTTATGTCACCAGAACGAGGTAAAGATTTTATTACGCATAGAAATCTCATTTGTGAACGTGGAATGTGGGATTTCGCTTCGGAACGGTGGAGGTGGGGTGGTGCGCGCTGTACCTGCGCCGCCCTCGGCGCGTGGCGTCCGGACGGCGGTTCCGTGTGTTCGGTGGTGGAAACTCAATCTCGCGCCCTACCTTCGGTCGGTTAACACGGAGCACGCAGAGGCACGAAGACACGGAGAGTGGTTTGGGGGTGACCTACACACGACTTCGTATCCTTGTCCTTCGTCCTTCATTTTCTCGCCCTCTCTGGGAGGGTCGCGCTCCCGCGCGACCGATTCCCCCAATCTCCCGTCTCCCACCCCCACACTCCCATCGGATTTTGATATAATTTGTGTTGCCTTTCGGTTCTCCGAAGGGTCCATAGGTCGGGAACTGACGCGGCAGCTTGCCGTGTTCCACCCCGCGACCGCATAATCTTTGTAGCATCAACGCTACACGCTGTTCCGGCGAAATACTACCACTATTTCAAAAGTAAGAACGGCATGTAAGTGATGGTGCGCCTATCTGGGCGCATTGTCCCTTCGTGTATTCTTACTGGCCTGTGGTAGGGCTTCGCTGGAGTGCATGAGGTGACAACGCGCTTTTTTCATGTATCGGAATTCCCCGGCGGCCAACTGCGCGAATGGAAGGTGAGACATGAAGGGAAGGCGTTGCGGAACGTTTAGGCTGGACGTTCGTGCCTGTACGATCTTTGCAAGTGTTCTGCTTGTCTCCCTCATGGGATTGGGAGAAACCAGGATGGCGGCAAAGCCGTTTGTCAAATGGGTCGGCGGGAAAGGACAGCTGATCGGGCAGTTGTCGCCACTCTTGCCGAAGGACTTGTCCGAACGGAAGTCATTTATCTACGTCGAACCGTTCGTGGGCGGTGGTGCGATGCTGTTCTACATGCTGTCGCGCTATCCGAACATCGAACTGGCGGTTGCCAACGACCTCAATGCCGATTTGGTGACGACTTACAAAGTCGTGCAAAACAAACCAGAACAGCTTATCGTTGCCTTGGCTGAGATGCAGCGTACGTTCTACGCACGGACAGAAGAACCCGAGCGCAGGGCCTACTATCTCGATCTTCGCGAACGATACAACAACCACCCATCTGATGATGTCGAGACGGCCGCGTTGTTCATCTTCCTCAACCGGACGTGCTTCAACGGCCTCTACCGCGTGAATTCAAGGGGACAGTACAATGTCCCGTTCGGAAAAGCCGTCAGGCCGCTCATCTGCGATGCGGACAACCTTCGGGCGGCGAGTACACTTCTTCAGAAGGTCGAATTCCTATGCGGTGACTTCGAATCCGTTGAAGGTTATGTCCGAGATAAGGCATTTTGGTACTTTGACCCGCCTTATCGTCCGTTGACGACAACGGCGAGTTTCACGGCCTACTCGAAGGATGGGTTTGACGATGGCCAACAGCGGCGGCTGGCGGCATTCTGTCGACGGCTTGACACGGCAGGGCACCAGTGGCTTCTTTCCAATTCCGATCCGCATAACGTTGATCCGAAGGACATGTTCTTCGAGACTGTCTTTGATGGGTTCGAGATCCGCCGCGTCTCGGCCGCGCGGATGGTCAATTCAAGAGCGGACGGGCGTGGGAAGATAACGGAACTGGCGATACGCAACTATGGGGAGTGAGGTCATGAGGAACTTCGAGGCATGGTTTTCACAGTTTAGGGACAGCATTTCCGGCTATGGCTATTACATCGACTTCGAGAAGGTCGTGGCAAACGCCGAGCGGTGCCGTTCCGAACTGCATCTGCTGAATGCGCTCATCGGAACGCCGGACATCGAGAACCGGTTCCGCGAGATGTTGGGGCGTTTCCCGTCCGTGATCGGCGCAATCCCGATTCTGCTGGCGGTTCGCGAGCGTGAGATCTACGCGAAGGATGGCGAGACAGGCGGTCTCTACCGATTTGATGGTTTGCAGCATAGTATCGACGAGTATTGCGTCTTCATGCGCAAGACGGGGTTGTTCGACTTGATTTCCCGCCATCTCGTCAACAACCTCTACGACTATGTGCTGGGTGTTGAGACGGGGCTGGATTCAAACGGGCGGAAGAACCGTGGTGGACATCAGATGGAGGATCTTGTCGAGTCGTACATCAAGAAGGCAGGCGTCGAATACTACAAGGAGATGTACGCCCATGAAATCGGGTCACGCTGGGGCGTGGACCTTTCCGCGCTGACGAACACGGGCAAGACCGAGAAGCGGTTTGATTTCGTTATCCACACTTCGGGATGCGTCTATGCGGTCGAGACGAACTTCTACGGTAACGGCGGTTCGAAGCTCAACGAGACGGCACGCAGCTACAAGATGCTGGCCTTGGAGGCCCGTGGAATCGACGGCTTCAAGTTCGTCTGGTTCACGGATGGCGCGGGTTGGAAGAGCGCCCGGCAGAATCTGCGTGAGACGTTCGACGTCCTGCCGACGATCTACAACCTCAGCGAACTGGAATCGGGCGTGGCTTCAACTCTGTTTGTGTAACGACGTGTGGAAAGCATCCGACACAGAAGCCTTTGTCACTTGTCGTCCGCGCGGCGAGTAGAATGTGAGAAATGCGGAGATCAATGGCGAGACAGAATCCCCGATCTGCGGGTATTGTGTTCGTGTGGTCCTGACGAGTCGCCACTGCGGCGTTGAGGCGAGGAAGGTTCCTGTGCTATACTTCAGGCCGTAACGAACAACTGGAAAGGCAGTACACACGGGTGACTACAGAGAACCAGTTAAGGCCAGAACCCAAGAATGTCAGCACAGGCCACTTCCTGATGAAGTACAAGGTTGAAATAACGGAGACCCTTCAACGGGTGATTGAGGTCGAGGCTTCGACGGTGGAAGATGCCGAACGTGCTGCCCTGAAGCTCTACCGAAATAGTGAAGTCGTCCTGTCGGCAGATGATTTCGTGGCCGTTGAAGTGAAGTGCGTACCAGAGCGGTAGTGGTTCGGTCGCAACGAGTTGCGACCCTCCCGCGTGTTCCGCGTTCGGACGCCCGCGCCGAGGGCGGCGCGGGTACTTCGCGCGCCGACACGTTGCGTACCGCCCCGTCGGAACTGTTCCGAAGTGAAATCGCGCGGTCCTTCCCTTTGCACAGACGCAAACTTAAAGCCGCGAAGCGGCGATTTAACTACTTAAAGGCCGGAGGCCGGCTTAAAGCCGCGAAGCGGCGGCTTCATCTTTATGGTATACTGGG
>CAKULR010000024.1 GCA_934667295.1 uncultured Kiritimatiellota bacterium | reverse complement strand
GTCCCTCTACTTCACCGCGAAGTCGATGACGGCCGACGGGCGCTTCCTCCTCGTGGACGTCTCGCGCAACGAGCGCCGCAACGACTTCGACGCGCAGGGGCGTCCGCTCAAGAAGGCCCCCGCGAACCGCAAGCACAAGGCCCTCGTCGACTTCCTGAAGGACGAGATGGTCGAGCTCCCCGAGGTGAACGGGCAGATTCCGTTCGTCGACGTGAAGGACGACTACATGGTCTACTTCCGCGACCTCGCGTTCTACCGGCGCGACTTCCGCACGCCGACGGTCGAGGTGAAGCTGTGCGACTACCCCGCCGAACTGCTGAAGGACGGCGCGAAGGTGGGCTATCCCTTCACGCACCTCACGCTCACGGCCGACCGGAAGAAGGCGTTCATCGAGTCGCGCCTGCTTCTGCCGGGGAACGTGACGAACTACGTGCAGGGTCTCGTGGAGCTCGCGACGGGACGGTACGAGAGCTGGGGGCGGACGGACTTCTTCGCGAACCACGGGCAGATCAACCCGGCGCGCGACGACCTTGCGCTGTGCGCGTGGGAGGGGTGCTGGAAGTCGCCGGACGGCCAGGCGTACCGCAAGCGGACGGGCTGGTATCCGCGCATGTGGCTCGTGCGCCCCGACGGTTCGCGTGAGATGGTGCCGGCGCGCGAGAAGAACACCGCCTCGCACGAGATCTGGGATGACGACGGGCAGGGCTTCAGCTGGTGCGGCGGCGGCGTCTACCACCAGTCCCTCGCCGACCTCGCGTCGGGTCGCCAGGAGTGCTATTGCCCGGACCGCCAGGCGCGCCACAACATGCTCTCGGTGGACAAGAAGTACGTCGTCTACGACGTGGCGCCGGCGAAGTGGTGGCGCGGCTGCACGTGGAACGTGAAGTTCTACAACCGCGAGACGCGGCGCACGGTGGAGGTCTACTCGACGCGCCCCGCGCTCATGCCCCAGGCGCACCAGAGCCGCCTCCACCCCGATCCGCACCCGCACTTCAGCGGCGACGGACGCTGGATCGTCTCGACGGCGAACAACGCGCGCGGCAACATGGAGGTGTACCTGACGTCCGTCGACCAGCTCGTCGCGCGCACGACGATGCCGCCGCCGACGGGCGGGAAGACCGTCATGGTGGAGAATCCGCTCGATGTGGCGCGTCCGGCGGAGACGGTGAGCGTGAAGTGGGCGGACCTCGGCCTCCGGCCCGGCGACACGGCGGTGCGCGTGTGGGACGTCGCCGCGTCCGTGCCCGTCGCGTTCCAGGACGACGCGAAGAACGGCACGCTCCTCTTCTCGACGGCGCTCGCCGCGAAGGAGACGCGCGAATTCCGCATCCTCTCGGACGCCTCGCTGCCCCAGGCCGACCTCGCGATCGTCTGCTGGAGCCAGTACCTGCCCGAGCGCATGGACGACTTCGCGTGGGAGAACGACCGCTTCGGCGCGCGCGCCTACGGCCCCGTCATCATGCAGCCCGCGCCCGCCGGGCAGAAGCTCGTTTCGAGCGGCATCGACATCATCAACAAGTGCGTCCCCTACCCGGTCCTGCACCGCTGGTTCGTGGAGCGCACGGGCGAGGGCTCGTACCACAGGGACCACGGCGAGGGCATGGACAACTACAAGGTCGGCCCGAGCCGTGGCTGCGGCGGCCTCGGCGCGCGCGGGGCGGACGGCTGGGCGTTCTCGATCAACTGGTCGAAGGCGAAGATGATCCAGTGCGGCCCCGTGCGCACGGAGTTCGAGCTGACCTACCCCGCGTGGGGCGGCTTCGGCGAGGAGACGCGCCGCGTGACGCTCGACCGGGGGCAGGTCTTCGCGCACTACCGTCCGCGCTTCCGGGGCAAGGCACCCGGGGGCGTGCAGGTGGGGCCGGGGCTCGACTGCGGCGCGGCGCGCCAGCACGACGGCCAGATCGCGCGTGACCTCGCGGCGGGCTGGATCGCGAACTGGGAGCCGGACGGCGTGGACGGCGCGGACACGGGTTCGATCGCGACGGCGGTATTGCTCGATCCCGCCGACGCCCCGGCGGCGACGGCGACGGACGCGCTCGGCTGCGAATACCTGTTCCCCTCCGCCGGACGCACGTCGCTCGGCTACTGGGCGGGCGCGACCTGGAGCGGTGCGGGCGCCGTGAAGGATGCAAAGGCGTGGCACGCCCTCGTGCGCGACTTCGCGTCCGCGCTGCGGAACCCGATCAAGGTCTCGATCCGCTGATTCCGTCGGAGAGGGAAGAGCGAAATGGCGAAGGTTGTTCGGTTCTCGGTTCTGCTCGCCCTGGGGTTTCTGTCCGGGTGTGCCTGTGTCACGGTAACACCCGAGGAGGCGGCGCGGATTGACGCCCTGCACGCGCGCGGCATCACATGGAGCCAGGAATGGAAGGCGGGGCGCTTCACGCCGCCCGTGAACATGACGGCTGCCGTGTGGTGGTCGGTCCTGCCCGGTGCCGGACAGCACTTCATGGCGCACAAGATGGGCGATGCCGGGCTCGACGCGGAACACGCCGACGACTGTCTGCGGTTGCGGACGAGCGGCACGCTCATGCTTGCCACGTCCTGGTTTCCGTATGTCTACATCTTCACGTTGCCCTGTGGCTTGGCCGCCGGTACGGTCCAGGACGTGAACCGCATCAACAACCTCGCCCTCCTTCGGTGCATGGACGCGCAGAAACGGGACGACTAGAAGGGGATGGTTTCCAGTCCGGCACGATTGCGTTGAAGTTCGACGTGGGCAGTGTCGTGACGGCGGCGAGGGCGTTCCCATGGGCGCGGCGCGCCGAGGACGTCGCGCCCTACCAAGTGACAGGGCATGTGTGCGGACAGGACGCGGGGCATGTGACGTGGGCATGGTAGGGGCCGACGTCTCGGCGGCCCGCGTGCCCGTGGCGTTTTCGTGGGCGTCCCGTGGGCGCGGCGCGCTGGGGACGTCGCGCCCTACCAGGTGCGGGCATGTGTGGACGTGGCACGGGGTGGGGCGTTTTGGATGCCTAGGAGAAAGCGGGATATGGTATACTACATGGAAATTTCCTTCGTGCCATGCGTGGTTGCGCTTCGGCGTGGGGGAGCCCATTCTTCAACCTTTCAACATTCTCGATTTTTCATGGCAGGCGAATACCAGTTCTCCCTTATCGACGTGACCAAGCAGCAGGGTACGAAGACGATCCTCAAGGACGTGTGCCTGAGTTTCTTCTACGGCGCGCACATCGGCGTCATCGGCGGAAACGGCGCGGGCAAGAGCTCGCTCCTCAAGATCCTCGCGGGGATCGACACGGACATCCTCGGCACCTGCCAGGTGGCGAAGGGCACGAAGGTCGGCTACCTGCCGCAGGAGCCGGAGCTGGACGACGCCAAGACGGTCGGCGAGATCGTCGAGGAGGGCGTTGCCGAGGCGAAGGCGATGGTCGAACGCTACGAAGACCTCTGCTGCGAGCTGGACGATCCCGAGAAGGCGAAGGAGATGGAGCGTCTGCAGGAAGTCATCGACGCGAAGGATCTCTGGAACGTCGACCACAAGGTGGAGATGGCGATGGCGGACATGGGCTGCCCGCCCGCCGACCGGCCCGTGAAGGTGCTTTCCGGCGGCGAGCGCCGCCGCGTCGCGATCGCGCGTCTCCTCCTGCAGGAGCCGGACGTGCTCCTCCTCGACGAGCCCACCAACCACCTCGACGCGGAGACGACGTTCCGCCTCGAAGCCTACCTCAAGACGTTCAAGGGCACGCTCATCGTCGTCACGCATGACCGCTACTTCCTCAGCGACGTCACGGACTGGATCCTCGAACTCGACCACGGCATCTGCTATCCCTACAAGGGCAACTACGCGGAATGGCTCAAGCAGAAGGAGGCGATGCTCGCCCGCGAGGCGAAGGCCGAGAAGAGCCGCCAGAAGCTCATCGAGAACGAGCTCAAGTGGATCCAGACGAACCCGAGCGGGCGCCACTCGAAGAGCCAGGCCCGCGTGAAGCGCTACGAGGAGCTGCAGAGCCAGCAGGTGAACACGCGCGAGGACGATCTCGTGATCCACATCCCGCCGGGTCCGCGCCTCGGCAACCTCGTCGTGCGCGCCGAGCACGTGAAGATGGCCTTCGGCGACCGCGTCCTCTACCCGGACCTCAACTTCGACCTGCCGCGCGGCGGCATCGTGGGCGTGATCGGCGCGAACGGCGCCGGCAAGACGACGCTCTTCAAGCTCATCACGGGCGAGCTCAAGCCCGTCTCCGGCACGCTCACCGTCGGCGAGACGGTGAAGCTCAGCTACGTGGACCAGACGCGCAGCGAGCTGAAGCCCGACCAGACGGTCTACGAGGCCATCACGGGCGGCGGCGAGTTCGTGCGCCTCGCGGGCGAGGCGATGATGAACGGACGCGCCTACTGCAGCCGCTTCAACTTCCGGGGCGCGGAACAGCAGAAGAAGGTGGGCGTGCTCTCCGGCGGCGAACGCAACCGCGTCCACCTCGCGAAGCTCCTCACCTCCGGCGGCAACCTGCTGCTCCTCGACGAGCCGACGAACGACCTCGACGTCGCGACGCTGCGCTCGCTGGAGGAGGGCCTGGAGGAGTTCGGCGGCTGTGTGATGGTCGTCTCGCACGACCGCTGGTTCCTCGACCGCATCGCGACGCACATCCTCGCGTTCGAGCCCGGCGGGAAGACGACGTGGTTCGAGGGCGGCTACTCCGAGTACCACGAGATGATGGAGCGCCGTCGCGGCAAGTAGGGGGAACGCGAACCATGTACAAGGTCATCCTGAACGCTAAGCGTGACTACGCGACCCTCCACCATCACCCGTGGATCTTCTCCGGGGCGATCCGCAACGTCGAGGGGACGCCGGGGCTCGGCGAGACGGTCGCGGTCTGTTCCGCGAAGGGCGACTGCCTGGGATACGGTTCCTACTCGCCCCACAGCCAGATCCGCGTCAGGATGCTGAGCTTCCGCGCGGATGCCGTGCCGGATGCGGCGTTCATCGACGGCCTTGTCGCCGATGCCGTCCGGCGCCGCGCGTCGTTCTGGTCCGACGGGCGGACGAACGCCGTGCGCGTCGTCAATGCCGAGAGCGACGGACTTCCCGGCGTCATCGCCGATGTCTACAACGGCTTCGCCGTCGTGCAGCTCGCAAGCGCGGGTGCCGAGTTCTGGAAACAAACGCTCGTGGAGGCGCTGATGCGCCATGTCCCCGGCTGCCGGGGCGTCTACAACCGTAGCGACGTCGACGCCCGCACGCGCGAGGGCCTGCGCGCGCGGCCGCAGCACGCTGCGGCCCTCCCGGGAGACGGCGTGGGGGCTGCGGCGGACAAGGGGGACGACCCGAACGAAGTCGGCCTCCGCGCGGGCGAGGAGCCGCCCGAGCTGATCGAGGTGAAGGAGGGTGCGATTCGCTACCTCGCCGACGTGCGCCGGGGGCACAAGACGGGGTTCTACCTCGACCAGCGCGATGCGCGCGCGGCGGTGGGTGCCCTCGCGAAGGATGCCGACGTGCTCAACTGCTTCTCCTACACGGGCGGCTTCGGCCTCGCGGCGTGCGCGGCGGGTGCGAAGACGGTGACGCACCTCGACGTGTCGGCGGGCGCGCTCGCCC
Source organism: uncultured Kiritimatiellota bacterium (assembly GCA_934667295.1). Lineage (GTDB taxonomy): Bacteria > Verrucomicrobiota > Kiritimatiellia > RFP12 > UBA1067 > RUG572. Next base: position 8,026 of record CAKULR010000024.1, on the reverse strand, counting down.
TTGCGCGGAAGACCACCGCGCTCAACCCCTCCGCCACGGTCTGCGACTTCGTGGAGGCGGATGTCTTCAGGCAGCTGCGCCTCTACCGCGACCAGGGGCGGTCGTTCGACCTCATCGTGCTCGATCCGCCGAAGTTCGCCGACACGAAGGCGGGCCTGATGCGCGCGACGCGCGGGTACAAGGACATCAACCTCCTCGCGATGAAGCTGCTGCGTCCGAACGGGCTTCTCGCGACCTTCTCCTGCTCGGGGGCGATGACGCCGGACCTCTTCGACAAGGTCTGCGCCGAGGCGGCCTTCGACGCGAAGCGTGCGTTCCAGATCGTCGCGCGCACGCGCCAGGCGGCGGGCGATCATCCCGTGGGCCTCGCCTTCCCCGAGGGCCTCTACCTGAAGGGTCTCGTCCTGCGCGCCATCGGATAGGGTTGACATATTACGCCATGCGTAATATCATATACCCATGATTTCATCATTCAAGGACGAGGATACGCGTGAACTCTACGAAACGGGCGAGAGCCGGCGGTTCGCGGCGATTGCTCGCCCAGCCCTGCGCAAGCTCGACATGATGGCTGCGGCGACCAACGTCGAGACCCTTCGCGTCCCGCCCGGAAACCGGCTTGAGCAATTGAAGGGGAACCGAAGAGGGCAATGGAGCATTCGCATCAACGACCAATGGCGGATCTGCTTCACATGGGTCGGGACGAATGCCGAGAATGTCGAAATTGTGGACTATCACTGAGGAGCAGGACGATGCGTAGAAGAAACTTGATTCATCCGGGTGAGATTCTGCTGGAGGAATTCCTCAAGCCGATGAACATCAGCCAGAACAGATTGGCGGTTGCCATCCGCGTCCCCGCGCCGCGAATCAACGCAATCGTCCATGGGCGGCGCGCGATTTCGGCTGACACGGCCCTCCGCCTTGGGCAGTATTTCAAGGTCGAACCGCAGTTCTGGCTGAACCTCCAGAACAACTACGATTTGGGCGTTGCGGAGGGCGGCGTGTGGAACAAGGTCAAGAAACTGATTCCGGCCTTTGATTTCCAGGCCGCATGCCTTTGAATTGTCCGTAAACAGGCCATCGAAAACACGAAGGAGGATGTGACGTGAAGAACGCTCTGGCTGGGTTGGTGGTTGGGCTGGCGGCCTGTGCGGGGGCGCTGACGCCGTTCCCGGAGATCTCGCCGCCGTATGCGATCACGAAGGGTCCGCACGAACACCTGCTCGCGAACTACTTCGCGATCAACGCCTGGAGTCCGGACAACCGCTACGTGCTCGTGCTGGAGACCAACCTCAACGGACGCCTCCCCGAGGCGGGCGAGCGCTGCACGCTCGGCGTCGTCGACCTGCAGGACGGGAACCGCTTCATCCCGGTCACGACGACGGCGTGCTGGAACTTCCAGGAAGCCGCGATGGCGCACTGGCTGGGCAACGACGAATTCCTCTTCAACGACCTGCGCGACGGACGGTTCGTGACGGTGGTCCTGAACTGGAGGACGAAGGCGGAGCGGATCCTGCCGCGCCCCGTCTCCGCCGTCTCGGCGGACAGGACGTGGGCCGTCTCGATCAACTACGCGCGCCTCTCGCTCACGCGCCCGGACTACGGCTACGCGGGGCCCGGACAGGACCCGCGCGAGGACGCCGAGTGGCCCGAGGACGACGGCCTGTGGGTGATGGACCTGAAGACGGGCGCCTCGAAGCTCGTCCTCTCCGTCGCGCAGGGCCGCGCGCTCATGCCCGCCACGAAGGCCGTGAAGGGCAAGCCCGGCCACCCGCTCGCCTACTACTGCCACACGGTCGTCTCGAAGGACGACCGGAAGATCTTCTTCCACGCGCGCATCGTGGACTGGTTCGACAAGGCGGTCCACAAGGCCTCCGTCTGGCAGACGACGAGCTTCACGGTGGACCGCGACGGCACGAACCTGCGCCGCTGCTTCAAGGACGGCTGGGCGGGCTCGCACTTCAACTGGGCGCCGGACGGCAGCCACCGGATGGTCGTGACGGCCATCTGGAACGGCGACAGGATGGAGCACTGGACAAAGGGTGCGTGGAGCCCCGTCGAGTTCACCGTCGGCGAGGAGGAGAAGGTGCGCCGCATCGGGAAGGGCGCCTACGACCTCGACTGGCACTGCTTCTACTCGCCGGACGGCAAGTTCATGAGCGGCGAGACGTACTGGAACCGGAACTTCGAGCGCCCGTGGATCCTCGTGCGGCTCGAAGACGACGCGGCGATGCCGATCGGCGCGTTCTTCGTGCCGCCGGCCTACCGCCAGACGTACTGGCGGTGCGACCTCCACGCGCGGTGGCGCGACGACGGGCGGCAGATCGCGTTCAATTCGGTCCACGAGGGCAGCCGCCAGGTCTACCTGATGGACGTGACGCCCCGGGCGCGCTGAGGCGAACTTGATTTGACAGGCAGAGACCGCTGTAGAAACCGGCATGGTGTCTCGTGGCGGCGCTCGGCTGCGCCGCCCTGTACGCGGGGCTGGAGGCGGGCTTCAGGGCGCCGCCGCCCGCCGCGAAGCCCCACACGTGGTTCCACATGATGAACGGCAACGTCACGAAGGAGGGCCTGACGCGCGACTTCGAGGAACTGGCGCGCGCGGGCATCGGCGGCGTGCAGATGTTCGACGCGGGCTGCGCCATCCCGGCGGGCGGGCTCGACTTCAACTCGCCGGAGTGGTTCGAGATGTTCCGCCACGCCGCGTCGGAGGCGCGCCGCCTCGGGCTTGAGATCTGCATCCCGAACTGCTCGGGCTGGTCGAGTTCGGGCGGACCGTGGAACCCGCCGTCGAACGGCATGAAGCGCGTGACCTTCCGCCAGGTGACGGCGACGGGTCCGGCGAAGTTCCAGGCGAAGCTGCCGCGCGAGATGGACGACCACGGTTTCTACGCGGACATCGGCGTCTTCGCGTTCCCCACGCCGCCCGCCGAGAAGACGACGTTCCCGGGCGTGACGACGAAGGTCGAGCCGGACGGTTTCACGATGACGGGGGCGCAGCCGTTCGAGGCGACGGGCTTCTCGTTCCGCCTGGACTACGGGTGGGCGTGGAGCGCCGACGCGGAGATCGCGGTCGAGATCTCCGAGGACGGCACGACGTTCAGGCCGTTCGAGAAGTTCCGCTTCCCGCTCGCGCGCTCGGGCTCGCGCGACACGTCCCTCCGCTTCCACGCCTTCCCGAAGAAGACGGCGATGCGGGCGCTCCGCGCGAAGATCGTGCAGGCGGGCGTGAAGGTCACGCTGAAGGAGGCGCATCCCGAACGGCGCGCGCGGCTCTCGAACCTCTCCGCGAAGACGTTCGCGGTGCGCCAGGAGGTGGCGTGCGACACGACGCCGACGACGCCCGACCAGGTCGTCGCGAGGGGCGCGGTGCGCGACCTGACGGCGAAACTGCGGGCGGACGGCACGTTCACGTGGGACGTCCCGGCGGGCGACTGGACGATCCTGCGCGTGGGCTACCTCTGCAACGGACACTGCAACCACCCCGCCTCCGACCACGGGCGCGGGCTTGAGGTGGACAAGCTCTCCGCCGAGGCGCTGGACTACCACTTCGAGCAGTACGTGGCGCGCCTCTGCCGGACGCTCGGTCCGCTCGCGGGCAACGTCGCGTCGGGCTTCAACAACATCCTCGTCGATTCCTACGAGGTCGGCTCGCAGAACTGGACGCAGAAGATGGAGGCGGAGTTCCAGAAGCGGCGCGGCTACTCGCTGCGTCCGTTCATGCCCGCCTTCGCGGGCTACATCCTGGAGGACGTGCCGACGACGGAGCGGTTCCTGGAGGACTTCCGCCGCGTGGTGAGCGACCTCTTCGCGGAGAACTACGCGGGCGCGCTGACGAAGAAGTGCCACGAGTACGGTCTCAAGTGCTCGATCGAGCCGTACGGGAACTGTCCGGCGGACAACCTCCAGTACGGCCAGTACTGCGACATCCCGATGGGCGAGTTCTGGAGCCACGCGGGCAACCCCTACGGGACCGGCTGCGGCAACGCGAAGTTCGTCTCGTCCGTCGCGCACGTCTGGGGCAAGCCCTACTGCGGCACGGAGTCGTTCACGGCGGGCCCGGGGCCGGGCAGCGGCCGCTGGATGACGACGCCGTTCTCCATCAAGGCGCAGGGCGACAGCGCCTACGCGAACGGCGTGAACCGCATCATCTACCACCGCTTCACGCACCAGCCGTGGGCGGACGACAAGTACCTGCCCGGCATGACGATGGGCCGCTGGGGCATGCACCTCGACCGCACGCAGACGTGGTGGGAGTTCGCGAAGCCCTGGTTCGCCTACCAGACGCGCTGCCAGTACCTGCTGCAGACGGGGACGTTCTGCGCGGACGTGCTCTTCTTCACGGGCGAAGAGGCCCCGAACCAGGGCGGCAACACGGACGGCGGCGGCGCGACGGCGGCGTTCTTCAAGCTGCCCGACGGCTACGCCTCCGACGTCTGCCCGACGGACGCGATGTATCGGTTGAAGGTGGAGGACGGCTGCGTCGTCGTCCCCGGCGGTGTGCGCTACCGCGTCCTCGCCCTCCCGCCGATGGAGGCGGTCTCGCCCGAGATGGTCGTGTGCGTGACGAAGCTCCGCGACGCGGGCGCGACGGTCGTCTGGCCGAAGAAGCCCGTGCGCGCCCCCGGCCTCAAGTGGGGGAAGGACGGCGACCGGCAGGTGCGCCTCCTCGCGGACGAACTGTGGGCGCGCGGCATCTTCGAGGGTTCGCCCGTCGAAGCCCTCGAAGAGCTGGGCGTGGCGCCCGACGTCGCGGTCGCCTCGAACGAGGCGAAGAACGTCGACCGTCTCCGGTGGCTGCACCGGCGCAACGCGGAGGCGGACTGGTACTTCGTCGCGATGCCGAACCGCGCGGAGGCCTCCGCCGTCCTCTCCTTCCGCCAGACGGGTCGCGTGCCCGAGCTGTGGGACGCCGAGACGGGCACGTGCGCGCCGGCCGACGTGTGGCGCGAGGAGAAGGGGCGCACGCTCGTGACGGTGCCGTTCACGGTGTGCGGCTCGAAGTTCGTCGTCTTTCGCACGGCCGCGAAGGGGCCGCACGCGACCGCCTGCACGGTCGACGCGACTCGGAGGGCGGATCCCGTCGTGGCCGATCCCGTCCGGCACACGCTGGAGATCCGCGCGGCGCAGTACGGCGTGCGGGCCGAGAGGACGCGCCCGAACTGCGCGGACGTCGCGGCGTTCGTCAAGCCCGGGAAGAAGGTCGCGGCGACGAACGAGGCGTTGGGCGGCGATCCCGCCGTCGGCCGGCACAAGGCGCTCGAAGTCGTCTACACGCTCGACGGCGCGACGAAGCGCGACGTCGTGAAGGAGTTCGCCCCCTACACGCTGCCCGCGCGGGCGCAGCTCGTGAGCGCCTGGTTCGGCGTGATCGACCCGAAGTGGAAGCCCGAAGTGGACCGCCTCGTGGACGTGACGGCGAAGCTCGCCGGGCTCGTCACGAACGGCACGCTCTCCGTGCGGGCGACGAACGGCCTGGCCGGACGCGACCCGGCCCCCATGACGTCGAAGCGCCTCTACCTCACCTACGTCTACGACGGCGTGGAGAAGAAGGCCGTTGTCCCCGAAAACCAGCCGATCACCCTCCCGCCGAGCGCGCGGGCACCCCTGCCGCTGCCGGACAGCGCGTGGCGGGGCGGTGCGCTCTTCGCGTGGCAGCCGCTCACGGCGACGCTTGCGCAGGCGGACGGCACGGTGCGGACGCTCAAGGCCGACCCGCCCCAGCCGCTTCCCGTGGCGGGCGCGTGGACGGTCTCCTTCCCGAACGGGTTCCTGCCGAACAAGCTCGCGCAGGGGCCGGATGAAAAGGTCACGTTCGACCGGCTCGCCTCGTGGTCCGAGAACCGCAACCCCGGTGTGCGCTACTTCTCCGGCATCGCGGCCTACGGGAAGACGCTCGACGGCGCCGACCTCGCGAAGCTGCGGACGGTGCCGGGCACGCGCCTCGTCCTCGACCTCGGCGACGTGCGCAACTTCGCCGAGGTGACGGTGAACGGCACCACCTTCCCCGTCCTCTGGAAGCCGCCGTTCCGCGTGGACATCACGGATGCCGTCCGTCCGGGCGCGTCCGCCGACCTCCGGATCCGCGTCGCGAACCTCTGGGCGAACCGCCTCATCGGCGACGACCGCGAGCATGCGGACGACTGCACGTGGAAGGGCGGCGTGAAGGACGGCGTGAAGGAGATCGGCCTCAAGGAGATCCCGCAGTGGGTCAAGGAGGGGAAGAAGTCGCCGACCGGGCGCTGCACGTTCACGACGTGGAAACACTGGGACAAGAACGACGAGTTACTGCCGAGCGGCATCCTCGGCCCCGTCTACCTCCGCGCGCTCGTCCCCGCAAGGTAAAGGGAGGACCGACATGGTTCACGCATACGCATCCATCCGTGCCGCCGGCTTGGTGGCCGTCGCCTCGTTCCTCGCGTGCGGGGCCGCCACGCGGGCGATCGACCTCTCCGACGCGGCGCAGCGGGCGGCGCAGCCGAAGTTCGTCCAGCCCTCCTTCGCCTGTTCCGTCGCGGACGGCGAATGGGCGGACGGGCGCTGGTGCTACCGGTTCCACGTCACCCAGGCGTGGAACGGTTCCCTGCCGCAGTGGCCGAGCGTGAACCTGAAGCCCGCCGTCGCCGACTGGACGCCCTACGACCGTTTCGTCGTGGACGTCTTCAACGACGCGATCGGCGGCGACGTGCTCTGCGCGTTCATCGCCGGTCCCGACGGCCGCATCCAGAACGGTCTCGCCCCGACGTCCCTCCCGCTTGCGGACTGGGGCTACCATCGCTGGGTGATCGACCTGAAGACGTGGCCCAAGGCGACGGATCCGAAGAACATCGGCCGCGTCCATTTCTTCTTCACCACGCCCTCGTCGGCGGACGTCCACCTCGCGGGCTTCCACCTGCTGAAGCCCGGCGAGCCGCTGCCCGCCGTCTCGGAGGCGTTCCTCGAAGCGAAGGTGCGCCCGGCCCTGCGTCGCGCGGAGGCGCTGCGGAAGGAACGCCGCCGCCAGACGCTGACGCGCTTCACGGACCGCTGCCGGGCGGCGGGGCAGACGGGGGCGTACGCCTGGATCGGCAAGGCGACGTCGATGGAGAAGGTGCGTCCGCGCGACGACTTCGACGTGGCGGCGGCTGACCGCTTCGCGCTCAAACTCGCACGCGGCGAGTCCGAGGCCCTGCAGGTGCTCGTGATGCCGAACGGCGGCGACCTCGCGCGCGTGACGGTTGCGGCGCACGTGGACGGCATCGACCCCAGGGCGTTCAGGACCTCCGTCGTCGGCTACGTGAAGACCGTGAACCCGCCGCCCTACCGGGGCGGACGCAACGTCGCGACGAACCTGCCGGGCGGCTACTTCCGCACCACGCAGTCGCTTCCCACCGGCTGGTGGCCGGACCCCATCCTCGACTGGCTCGACACGGTGGACGTGAAGGGCGACGACCTGCAGGCGTTCTGGGTGCGGCTGAAGTGCCCCGACGGCCAGCGCGCGGGTACCTACGCGGGTACGCTGAAGGTGACGGGGACGAGGGGCGGCGAGCCGTTTGAGCTCGCGTTCCCGCTCACGGTGCGCGTCTACGACTTCGCCGTGCCGAAGAAGAGCCCCCTGCCGCTCGCAATCACCTTCTCGCCGGGTCCGCACACCCAGTTCGCGACGGCGGAGGACACGGCGCTCGCGAACAGCCTGCGGCGCGATCCGCTCGCGCCGGTGAACGCCTGGCGGAAGTACGAGAAGGAGTGGGGTGCGTTCCTGGCGGACCACTACATCACCATGGACTCCCTCTACCACGGCGGCGCGGCGGGCATCCACTGGGACGTGCTGCGGCGCCTGAAGGACGAGGGGCGGCTCGGGCTCTTCAACCTCGGGTACTGGACCTACCCGGCGGACATGGAGCAGCAGACGCTGGAGAACTGGAAGCGGCGCGTCCACGCCCGCTTCGACGCGGCCTACGCGAAGGCGAAGGCGCTCGGCCTCCTCGGCCACGCCTACCTCTACGGGTGCGATGTGATCAGTCCGAAGTACTTCGACAACATCGCCTAC
>CAKULR010000023.1 GCA_934667295.1 uncultured Kiritimatiellota bacterium | reverse complement strand
ATTGCGTCCGGGGACACCCTGTTCGGACGCCACGCGCCGAGGGCGGCGCGGGTACATCGCGCGCCAACCCATCGGGACTGTTCCGACGCGAAATCTCGTCACGCCCGCCGCAGGTGGCAGACGACCGCCGCGCCCATCTCCGCGCAGGAGACGGAACCGCCGAGATCGGCCGTGCGCAGACCCGAGGCGAGAACGTCACCCACCGCGCGCTCGATTGCGTCGGCTTCGGCTGCGAGGCCGAAGGTGTGGCGCAGGAGGAGGGCGGCCGAAAGGATCGTCGCGAGCGGGTTCGCGATGCCCTTCCCGGCGATGTCCGGGGCCGAGCCGTGGATCGGCTCGTAGAGGCCGAAGCCGTCCGCGCGCAGGGAGGCGGAGGGGAGCATGCCGATCGAGCCCGTGATCTGCGACGCTTCGTCCGAAAGGATGTCGCCGAACATGTTCTCGGTGAGAAGGACGTCGAAGCGGCCCGGCGCGCGGACAAGCTGCATCGCCGCGTTGTCCACGTACATGAAGTCGAGTGCGACGTCGGGATACGCGGCATCGTGGACCTTCTGCACGACTTCGCGCCAGAGGCGGCTCGTTTCGAGGACGTTCGCCTTGTCGACGCACGTCACGTGGTTGCGGCGCGTCTTCGCGGCGGCGAAGGCGACGTGCGCGATGCGCTCGATTTCCGGGACGGAGTAGGGCATCTTGTCGAGCGCGCTCTGCCCGTCCGCCGCGCGCGTATGCTCGCCGAAGTAGACGCCGCCCGTCAGCTCGCGCACGACGAGGAGGTCGATCCCTTCGCCGATGATCTCCGGCCTGAGCGGACTCGCGTCCTTCAGGGGCGCCCAGACCTTGGCGGGACGCAGGTTCGCGAAGAGGCCCAGTTCCTTGCGGAGCGTCAGGAGAGCGCGCTTCTCGGGGCGCTGCGGACCGGGGAGCGCGTCCCACTTCGGTCCGCCCACCGCGCCGAGCAGCACCGCGTCGGCCGCCCGGCACGCCTCCAGCGTCGCATCCGGCAGACAGTCCCCGCAGACATCGTACGCCGCGCCGCCCACGAGCCGTTCGTCGAAGACGAATTCGTGCCCGAACGTCTCCGCCACCGTCTTCAGCACCTTCACCGCCTCGCCGACGATCTCCGGCCCGATGCCGTCCCCGGCAATCACCGCAATCTTCTTTTTCATGTCCATCAACTCCTCTTGAACGTTAAACTTCTGATTCTGAGCGCCTGATCCCATCCTGCCTCCGGCCGGTTAACACGGAGCACGGGGAGACACGGGGGCACGGAGAATTTTGAGGCTGGCGACGGCCCGGTACGCGATGTACCCGCGCCGCCTCGGCGCGTGGCGTACGACAGCTTTCATTTCCAAACTTCCTCCGTGTCTTCGTGTCTCCGCGCGCTCCGTGTTAACCGGCCGGAGGCAATGGACGGCAATCAATCATTTCATTTTTCTCCGATAGGCGGCGAGGCCGCCGGCGGCGATGAGGTCCTGCATGAACGGCGGGAAGGGTTCGCCCTGGAAGGTCTGCCCGGTCGTCTCGTCCGTGATGAGGCCCGTGTCGAAGTCCACCGACACGGTGTCGCCCGCCTGGATGGCCGCCGCAGCGGCAGGACATTCGAGGATCGGGAGGCCGATGTTCAGCGCGTTGCGGGAGAAGATGCGCGCGAACGTCGCGGCGATCACGCAGGCGACGCCGCACGCCTTGATCGCGAGCGGCGCGTGTTCGCGCGAACTGCCGCAGCCGAAGTTCCGGCCGGCGACCAGGATCTCGCCGGGCTTCACCCGCCCCGCGAAGGAGGCGTCGATGTCCTCCATGCAGTGCGCCGCGAGTTCCTTCGGGTCGGACGTGTTGAGATAGCGCGCGGGGATGATGACGTCGGTATCGACGTTGTCGCCGTACTTGTAGGTCTTTCCTGAAACTTTCATGATAACTCCTCCTTTAGTTGGTTAAGCCGCTTCTAGTTGGTTAAGCCGCTTCGCTTTAAGTGGTTAAGTAGTTAAGTTGTTCGTCTAGTTGGTTAAGCCGCTTCGCTTTAAGTGGTTAAGTAATTAAGTTGTTCGTCGAACTATTGTTTACCCACCTAACCAACTCAACTACTTAACCACTTACAAACTTAACCACTTAACTACTTAACCACTTAACAGATTCCATCTGGGCCTGTGATCCGTCCTGTGACGGCGGACGCGGCGGCGACGGCGGGCGAGGCGAGGTAGACTTCGCTCTCGACGTGTCCCATGCGCCCGACGAAGTTGCGGTTCGTCGTCGCGACGCACTTCTCGCCCTTCGCGAGGATGCCCATGTAGCCGCCGAGGCACGGCCCGCACGTCGGCGTGGAGACGACGCAGCCCGCCTCCGCGAACTGGGTGAGCAGCCCTTCCCTGTTCGCCTCGATCCAGATGCGCTGGGTGGCGGGGATGACGATGCAGCGCACGCCCGGCGCGACCTTCCGCCCCTTCATCACCTCGGCGGCGATGCGCAGGTCGCCGAGGCGCCCGTTCGTGCAGGAGCCGATCACGACCTGGTCGATGGTGATTGGATCGATGGAATCGACCGTGTGCGTGTTCTCGGGCAGGTGCGGGAACGCGACCGTGGGCTTGAGCGTGCCGAGGTCGATCTTGATGGTCCGCTCGTAGACGGCGTCCGGATCCGCCTCGTAGACGGTCGGGGTCTTTGCGCCGTGCGCCTTCAGGTAGTCGAGGCAGACCGAATCGACGGGGAAGATGCCGTTCTTCGCGCCCGCCTCGATGGCCATGTTCGCGATCGTGAACCGGTCGTCCATCGAGAGGCTGCGGATGCCGTCGCCCGTGAATTCGAGGGACTGGTAGCGCGCGCCGTCCACGCCGATGAGGCCGATCAGGTGGAGGATGAGGTCCTTGCCCGACACCCACCTGCGCGGCGTGCCCGTCACGACGACCTTGATCGCGGACGGCACCTTGAACCACGTCTCGCCCGCGCTCATGCCCGCCGCCATGTCCGTGGAGCCGACGCCCGTCGAGAACGCGCCCACCGCCCCGTAGGTGCAGGTGTGGGAGTCCGCGCCGATGATGCAGTCGCCGGCGGTGACGAGTCCCTTCTCGGGCAGCAACGCGTGTTCGACGCCGCAGTCGTGGCCGACCTCGAAGTAGTTCGCGATCTGCTGTTCCTTCGCGAACGCGCGCATGCAGGCGCACTGCGTCGCGGCCTTGATGTCCTTGTTCGGCGCGAAGTGGTCGGGCACGAGCGCGATCTTCGTGCGGTCGAACACCTTCTCCCGCCCGAACTGCGGGAACGCGCCGATGGCGACCGGCGCCGTGATGTCGTTGCCGAGCACGAGGTCGAGCTTCGCCATGATCAGCTCGCCCGCGTGGACAGCGTTCTTCCCGGCGTGCGCCGCCAGGATCTTCTGGGTCATCGTCATGGGTGTGTCGTTCATGATGCGTGTGTCCTTTCCGTTGGCTAGCGGTCCGTGTGCCCCGCGAGCATGTCGGTCTCGGGGTTCTCGAAGGTCTGCTGGACCTTCGAGGCCGCGCCCGATCCGAGGGAGGTCGTCTTCGCGTCGAGCATCTTGTTGACGGCGTCGAGCGTCGCGAGGACCGACCCCTCGATGATGTCGGTGGAGACGCCGCGCCCCCGGTAGACGCCGCTCGCGTCGGAGATCTTCACCTTCACCTCGCCGAGCGCGTCGCGCCCCTCGGTGGCGGCGTTGATCTGGTAGTCGAGCAGCGAGAAGGCGTGCTTCACGATCTTCTCCACCGCGCGGATCGACGCGAAGACGGGGCCCGTGCCGTAGGCGGACTCGGTGACCTCCTTCTTGCCATTCTCCAGCGTCACGCACGCCGTGGAGTACATCCTGTTGCCGCTGGAGACGACGTAGTTCTTCAGCTTCCAGTCGTTCTCGCCCGCGACGTGGCCGGTCGCCACCTCCACGAGCGCCACGATGTCCCGGTCCTCGATCGTCTTCTTGCGGTCCGCCAGCACCTTGAAGTCGGCGAAGAGCTTCGATTCGAGCGCCTTGTCCACCGTGTAGCCGAGCTGCACGAGGCGCTGCGCGAACGCGGGCTGCCCCGAGTGCTTCCCGAGCACGAGCTCCGTCTTCTTCACGCCCACCGACTCGGGCGTCATGATCTCGTAGGTCTTCACGTTCGCCATCACGCCGTGCTGGTGGATGCCGCTCTCGTGCGCGAAGGCGTTCGCGCCGACGATGGACTTGTTCGGCGCCACCTTCACGCCGGTGATCGTCTGCAGCAGCTGCGCCGTGCGGACGATCTCCTCCGTGTGGATGCCGTATTCGAGGCCGTAGACGTCCGCGCGCGTGCGGAGGTTCATCACCACCTCCTCCAGCGCCGCGTTGCCCGCGCGCTCGCCGATGCCGCAGATGCAGCATTCGGCCTGGCGCGCGCCGGCGGCGAAGCCCGCGAGCGTGTTCGCGACGGCGAGGCCGAGGTCGTCGTGGCAGTGCATCGAGATGACCGCGCGGTCGATGTTGGGGACGCGGCGGACGACGTTGTCGACCATCGCGTAGATCTCGTTCGGCGTCGCGTAGCCCACCGTGTCCGGCAGGTTCACCGTCGTCGCGCCCGCGTCGATCACCGCCTCGACGACGCGGCACATGTAGTCGTGGTCCGTGCGGGAGGCGTCCTCCAGCGAGAACTCCACGTCGTCCGCGAACCGCCGCGCGTACTTCACGGCGGCGACCGCCCGCTCCAGGGCCGCCTCGCGCGTCATGCGCAGCTTGTACTGCAGGTGCAGGTCGCTCGTCGCGAGGAACGTGTGGATGCGCGGACGTACCGCGCCCTTCACCGCCGCCGCCGCCGCGTCGATGTCCTTCTCCAGCGCGCGGCAGAGCGACGCCACGGTCGTCGTCTTCAGCGCCTCGGCGATCCGCCGCACGCTCTCGAAGTCCCCCGGCGAGGCGATCGCGAAGCCCGCCTCCAGCACGTCGACGCCGAGCGCCTCCAGCTGGCGGGCCATCCGCAGCTTCTCCTCGATGTTCATCGAATAGCCCGGGGCCTGTTCGCCGTCCCGCAGCGTTGTGTCGAAGAATGTGATTCGGTTGTTCATTTCTGTTCCGCCGTATGGATGTTGACTTGTTTCGGATTCGGATCAACCGCAGGAGGGTAGACGAAAACGCGGACTGCCCTCGGGAGGCGATCCGCGTTTAAGGTGGCCAAGAGCCCGGCTCCGTCTTCGGCTAGACGCAACCACGCTCCGCGGATCTGCACCCACGAAGCGCAAGGCTAAGTCGAATCTGGAACGTGCTGTTCATGTGGCGGAAAGTATACCACAACCGGCGGGACGTGAACCGTACCCGAAAGTTACCGTTTTCGCGTCCATCTACTTTCCGACCGTGACCGAGTAGAACCCGCTCGGACCGCCCTTCACCGTCACCGTCGGCGTCCACGGCGCGCCGTCTCCGACCGTCCGGTCGCCGTCCCGCATCGTGTCGAGCGCCGTGCCCTCGCGCAGGGTGTAGACAAGCCCCCGCTTCGTCGGTGTCGTCGTGAGCACCGGTTTGGAGGGATCGTCCAGCTCAACCCGCGCGCCCTGCGACACGTCGAGCGCGGCGTGCGCGATCTCCGCCTTCACGGTCGCCGCGCCGAGGTCGACGACACCACCGACCGCTGCCGGGATGTCGAGGAAGTCCGTGATGTCCGCGTCGTCGCGCACGACCCGCATCGCCGCGCCGTTCGCCCGTACCGTCTTCACGCCAGGCGCGACGACCACCGTCACCTTCGCCGGGTCGAGGCCGTCTGGAACCACGACCTCCACAATCTCCGTCTCCGCGCTTGGCCGTACGGTGAAGCCGCTTTCCGCGTCACCCGTCACAACGGCCTCCGCATCGCCCAGAATCGACGGTTCCACGGGCGTGGGCGTCCACGCGAACGACGCGACCCACGCGCAATCCTCGCCGCCCCTCTCCGCGTCGTCCTTGACGTACGTCCACGTCAGCGTATGTTCGCCGCCCGTCGTCAGCTCGTGCGTGACTTCCTGCCAGTCCGTGACGCCGTCGAGGCGCGTGACTTCGACGCCGTCGACCGCAAACGCAACGTGGTCCCAGTCGTGGTACGCCTCGTCGAATTCGCATGAGGCCTTCCACCAGAACGAGACCATACCCCTACCGTCCACCACCGTCGAGAGGACAGACGCCTGCTTGTCCGTGACGGCGCCCGAACGCATCGACTCGCCACCATCCCGGGAGACCGCCGTGTCGCGGACCCAGCCCGCATCGCCCGAGACCGTAAAAACCTGGTCGGGCACGCCGAGCGAATCGCCGATTCCCCAGACCTTCTCGATCATGAACGACGCAATCTCGGAATCCGTGTAGTCGGCAAGCATCGCATACGCCCGGACCGTGCAGGACGCCGAGACGTCGAACGGCCCCGCGTAGACGGGTGCGCCCGCCGTCGGCTCCGAACCGTCGAGCGTGTAGTGGATGCGCGCTCCCGGCGTCGCGCACGAGAGTACCACCCGTGTCGTTGCGCCCGTGACACGCGGCGCGGCCGCGATGACAGGCGTTTCGACCCGCACCCATTCGCGCGTCAGCGTCGCAGACACGGTCCGCGAATCGAAGAACCGGTCGCTGAATACCTTCGTCCGGACAATCGTCGTTTCGTTGACCGTGAACGGCCCCGCGTAGACGGGCGAATCCGCCGTTGGCTCCGAGCCGTCGAGCGTGTAGCGGAGTGTCCCTTCTTCACCGCACGAGATCGAGACCTCCTGGTTGGCATGCTGGAACACCGTGCCGTCCGTGGGCGAGATGACGGGATCCGCACAGCGACCGAGGGCGTATTCGGCGACCGTGACCGCGCTTACGAGTCCATCCGCGTCAACGGCGACGGCCTTGACCGTCGTCTTGCCGTTCACGCGGAAGCGCCTGTAGACGGGCGCGGCCGCCGTTGGTTCCGAGCCGTCCGTCGTGTAATGGATTGTCGCCCCTGCCGCCGCGCAACTCAGTGAGACCGTCAGCGACGTGTCGAAGGTCGTCCCGCTCGCGGGCGTGACCGTCGGTGCCTCCAGGCGCCAGCTGGCCGTCACCGTCTGGGGTCCCGTCATCTCAGCCGTGATCTCCGCGGGCGTCCATCCCGCGAAGACGTAGCCCGCGACGGCATCCGGCGCCGAGAACGCGAACACCCGCCCCTCTTCGTAGACTGTCGGGTTTGCGTGCGCCGCACCTTTCAGGTTCGCATAAGTGAGCGTGTGGAAGGCGGCCTCCGCGTTGTAGGTCGCCGTGAAAGCCCCGTCCCAGCCCGCATGCGCGAGCACGTGCGGTCCCTTCGCCGGGGGATACCAGGGGAATGTGCCCCCCGTTCCCGAATCGACAATCGTTTCCCCATTTGCCGTAACGACGGCGCGCTGCCCCACCGCCTCCGGCACGTAGTCGATTCGTACCGCCCCGGAAATGGAACTACCATCCGCAATCGAGTACAGCACCACCGGCGCGCTCGCCGAACCGTCGGCGGCCAGAACCTGTCCGCCGAGGCACGCCAACGACAACACCAAGCACACAAATTTTTTCATCGTCATTTCCTTCCTCTTTCTCTCAAAGTCACATGGGGCACACATGACGTTCTCTTTCATTCCTTCATTCTCGTATGAGGTTCAGCTTTTCGAGTCAATGCGACAGGGGCATGGAAAGACGGAAGCCGAAGTTTGAGCTCTCGTGCGGCGAATCACGAATGCCTCGGAAGGGCGAGGTGTAATAGTCTGTGTAGTCACTCCAACTACCACCACGTACCACCCGGTCCGAACCCGAATCCACCCCCTTTGGATCGTTTCCGTACACCAAGTTTCCGTACCAGTCGAGACACCATTCCCACACGTTACCGTATAGGTCGTAGAGCCCCCACGGGTTCGGCTTCTTCGTTCCAACGTCGTGCGTCTGCGAATTTGAATTACCGGCGTACCACATGTAGTCACCGTTCGCACTGTCCCCATAACTGTAGGTGGTCGTCGTCCCCGCGCGGCAGGCATACTCCCACTGCGCCTCCGTCGGAAGGTCGAAGACGTGCCCCGGCCGAGTCCGTAACCTGCCGAGAAAACTCGATGCGTCCACCGCGTCCGATTCGGGCCACTTCGCGCCGTCGGACGAGCCGCGAACCATGTCGTAGGAAACGCACTCCACGGGCCGCGCATCGCCCTTGAAGTTCGATGGATTCGCCCCCATCACGAGTTGCCACTGCTTCTGCGTCACCGGAAAGACCCCCATGTAGAACGACCTCGTCAGCGTCACGCGATGACTCTCGTCCGTCTGGTCTTCTCCCATGATGAACGAGCCCGCCGGAATACGCCGCAGGACGAGCTTCGTCGTCTTGTGTTCGTCCGTCCATCCACCCGACGGCGGGGCCGTCAGGCGCGTAACGGGGTAGGATACCGCATCGGCACCGCCCGAAAGGTCGACGACACAGTACAGGAACGGAAGGTATCTGACCGTGACCGTGCCGTCCGCAATCTCCGCCGTGATGCCGTCCTTCGCCGTGTTCCAGCAGACGCGGTGTGAGCCGTTTCCGCATTCCACCGCACCCGTCAGGTTCGTCGCCGTGTAGGTCTTGTCTCCGTCCACCAGCGTGACGAGAAGGGGCGTATCTCCGTCCCCCTCCTCCGCCCCGCTGACCGTGTAGTCAAGCACCATGCCCCACGGCGAGACAGGCGTCACCTTCAGGTTGTCGACCCTTGGTGTGGCGCATGCACAACATGTCAGCAACACGAATACGAGAGCACTTACACACAGCTTCATCTTTCCACTCGTTTCCTTTGAACTGCCCGCACCCACGACAACCAAGACACCTCCGCCGGGTACGGAAACAGAAACGGCGTGCCTTCACATCGATGTTCTACTGGAGGCACGACCAAGCGCCTTATGGAAAACACGGAATAGAAGACACGCCGCGTGGAATACACCACGTAGCGCGTCCCACATATTCGGCTCTCCATGAAGATTTGGTCGTTTTTCCAGTAAAGCCAAATACGCAAGACTGCGTACGCCTCGCGGGCTTCGGACGAGTTTCCGCGAGTCCTCCTCCACCGGCCCAGGTGCGGCCGACGTCAAAGGTTCCGTCGTCGGACCTCCAGAATTAGGTCTGACCTAATTTTGGAGGTCCTTCAACCGATGGCCGACGGCATGTGCCCGTCAGCCTCTACAAAGAACAATCCGGCCTTTCGGCCGCGTTGGGCGAGACACACCCCACCCAGAAAAACCAACGTAAATTATACCACAGTCGGCGCACGCCGTACAATCGGCAGACGCACGTAGCGGACACGAATACCCTTTGCTTCGTCCTGGCGTTGTTTTTCACGTAAGGCCTCAATGTAGCGACCGATGTCATGCCCATATTTTTCCGAGATACGGCGCCTTACTTCATAGACCCATTCAAGCGGGTCTTCAAAATCCAATTCGGTCAATTCGTTCCGATTCCGCGTCATAGAAACTCCTCCTTCCGCTCCAAGAACTCAGCGGGCGTGATGATTACCGGACATGCGAAACCCTCCGCCCCGATGATCATCGCCGTCTTTGGCAATGTAACAGGGTTCGCCATGTGACGACAATTCCAAGTCATGAGTACATCCATCCCGTAAACCGCCGCAGTTGCAATGTGTGCGGCATCCGTCATCTCCCTCTTCGGCAACGCATGCCCATCAATAAGTTTCCGAGACAATGTCAAGACATCGGGAACGAGGCCGTCCAATTCCAGACTACCACTCATGCTAGCGACACGTCGAGCCGCATCCCCCGCACTGCCATTTTCCGTCTCACCATTCACATACTGCGAAATGTATATCTCGCACTTCGGCGCGATTTCCTGCCACCAACGCAGCGTCGCCGCCTGTTTGACGGCGATATGCGCCAAAGGCGTGGGACGGCCGTTCAGGAAACTCCAAAACGACGTCTCGCAATAGACCCTCAGTTTCTTCTCTTCGGCCATCTCCACTCCTTTCTTCGAGTTTAACGTCCGACACTAACAACTTCACCGTCAGACCAGACCAGACCTCCAGAATTAGGTCAGACCTAATTTTAGAGGTCATGAAATCGGCTCAAGTATAGCACGCTCCGCTGGAGACCGTCAAATCGGCAAAAGCAAAAAGACGAAGGAGAAAACAGGCTGGGCCTGTTTCCTCCTCGTCACGAATGCGCAGCGCGCGTTTCGCGTGTGATTCCGGCTACTTCTTCGTGAACTTCGCCACGAAGCCGCCGCCCGCCGCCAGGCGGAACGTCACCTTGTCGCCGGCCTTGAAGGTCTTCGACTCCTTGACGTAGTGCGTCGGCCGGGCGTCGGCGTCGGCCGCGTCTCGGAAGAGCGTGGCCGTCCATTCGCCGGAACCGAGGAACGCGGTATCGAGCACGTAGTCGCGCGGGTCCTTGTTGTTGAGGGCCGCCGCGTACCAGGAGCCGTCCTTCGCCCGGCGCGCCACGGCGGCGTAGGTGTAGGGGCAGCCGCCGAGGCCCACCGTGTCCGCCCAAACGACCGGCGTCGCCGCCATGAACGCGAAGCACTCCATGTTCTTCTCGTACTTCGTCGGCGCGTCGCAGAGCATCTGCAGCGGCGCCTCGTAGGCGACCATCATCGCCATCTGGCGGCAGCGGGTGCCGACGGAACCGGGATTCACGTTGTCGCCCTTGTACTGGCCGATCGGGTAGTTGTCCATCGCGCCGGGCGTGTAGTCCATCGGACCGGCCGTCATGCGCAGGAAGAACGCCTTCACGTCGTTGTCCATGAAGTCGTAGTTGTTCTTGAACCACTTGGCGCACTCAAGCCCGTGGATGCCCTCGTAGTTGAGCACGTTCGGGTAGGCGCGGCTCATGCCGGTGGGGCGGTGCGCGCCGTGGTAGTCGATGAGCATCCTGTTCTTCGCGCACGCCTCGGCGAACTTCCAGAGGAAGCGTTCGCAGGCCGCGTCGCCACGGTCCATGAAATCGACCTTGAAGCCCTTCGCGCCGAGCTTCGCGAAGTGCGCGGCGACCTTCTCCTCCTCGCCGTAGATCTGCGCCCAGGCCATCCACAGGATGATGCCCACGCCCTTCTCGTTGCCGTAGCGGACGATCTCCGGCACGTCCACGTTCGGGTGGAACTTCCAGATGTTCAGCGTCTCGCTCCAGCCCTCGTCGAGGATCACGTACTCGACGCCCGTCTTCGCGGCGAAGTCGATGAAGCGCTTGTAGCCCGCCGTCGTGCAGCCGGCCGCCTCGCCCCTGTTGTCCCAGCCGTTCCACCAGTCCCACGCGACCTTGCCCGGCTTCACCCACGAGAAGTCGGCCCCCTTCGCCTGCGGACGCGCGAGGGCGCTCACGATGTCGGCCTCGCAGAACTTCGCCGGCGCGTCCGCGAGCGCGAACACGCGCCACGGGAACGTGCGCGTCCCCTCGGTCTTGACGAGGAAGTCGTCATGCTCGGCGACGACGACCCAGCGTCCGCCCTTCTCGATCGGCTTCCGGCTGTCCCAGCCGCCCGCGCGGTAGGTGCGCTTCGGGAAGCCCGCGAACGTCGAGGCGAGCGCGCCCGCGCCCTCCGGCTTCACGAGGTTGAGGATCGGGTAGTCGTAGACGTCCGACTCGGTCACCGCCACGTTCACGTCCCCCACCTTGTAGACGAGCGGCAGGTAGACGAAGCGGCGCCCCTTCTCCTTGCCCGTCACGATCTCGCCCGCCCTGCACGCGACCGGCACCGTCTCCTCGCAGCCATAGCTGCTGCCGTAGTTGAGCGCGCACTTCGCCTCCGCGCAGGGGATTGTCAGCCCGGCCTTCTCGCCGTCAACCGTGATCGTGCCCGGCTTCTTCGTCTCGAAGCGGTAGGCCACGCCGTCGTTGCGCGCCGCGAGGCGGATGCCCCACTCGCCGAAGTCCACGGCGGTCTCGTTCCCGGCGAGGTCGATGCGCGCCTTCTTGTAGACGGGCGTCTCGACCGTGCCCGCCACCTTGCGCGCCGTCACCTTGCACGCCTCGCCCGGCTTCAGGCAGGCGCCGTCCACCTTCATGCCGATCTCGGTCTTCGCCACCACCACCACGCCGTCGCGCGCGACCTCGTAGGCGAGCGGGCTCGTCCAGAGCCGGATCACGTTCTTGCCGTCGGGCGAGACCGCCTTCGCGGCGGACCCGTCACGGTTGTACACGCAGCAGCATCCCGCGGCAAAAAGCGCCGCCGCCGCCATCCACGTCATCTTCTTCATCTCTTCTTCTTTCTCCTTAAGTTGGACATCCGCCGCGTTCCGATCGACCACGGGCGGCCTACCCTGCATTGTACCATAAAAAGGGTTTCCGGTGCGCCTAGCGCCTCTTCAGCACGCGGGAAAGGACCTCCGCGCAGCGGCCGCAGTGGCGGCAGTCGTTCGCGTCGGGGCACGCGCCCACGCTCGCCGCGAAGTCGGCGGGGAAGGAGGCGTTGTCGACGACGTACGGCGCGAAGAGGTCCGCGTGGACGGGATCCAGCAGGTCGAGCAGGTTCCCGTCGTAGGCGTACGCGGCATAGGCGTTGAGGATGCGCGTGGGGAAGCGGTGCCGGCGCGTCGCGAGCTTGACCACCGAGACGTGGGGCTCGAAGAGCGGCAGGTCCTCGGGACGGATCCACGTCGCCCGGATGAAGTCCTCCCAGTTCTTCCGCGCATAGTTCTCGCGGCAGCGGAAGACGTTGAAGTCGAACGCCTCGCCCACGGCGCTCTGGCGGATGCGGTTGTGGAAATGGAGGTTGTCGTGGAAGTTCTGGAACGGACACTGCCGCAGGCAGCCCGAGTTCACCTGCATGCCGACGAGCTTCCCATGCGCCCGCGCCCAGGCGGCGACGCGCGCGAGGTAGGCGGCGTCGCGCTGGCGCTCGCGCGTGACGTAGAAGGAGTCGAACAGCTCCTCCACGCACTCGAAGCCCGTCGTGCCGTGGATGCGCAGGTTCACGCTCCAGCGGATCTTCATCTGGGGGAAGCGGCGGCGGAGGACGGTCGCGATGAACGGCGAGGCCGTCGTCACGATGTCCGGGAAAAGCCCTTCGCCGTCCATGTCGCGGAGCGTGTGCGTCACGAAGTCGGCGAGTTCGGGGCTGATCGCCTGGTCGCCGTAGCACGTGCAGTTGAAGAGCGTGTCGAGGAGGATGCCGTTCTCGCGGCACCAGCGGAGGTCGCCGAGGAGGCGGGCCTTCACCTCGTCGGTGAAGGCGGGCGAGGGGCGGCAGCTGAGGACGCCCGGCCACGCGAAGAACACCTCGCGGATCCGCGCCGTCCAGGGCGCACACGCCGCGATGAACGGTTCGTTGAGGAAGTGGCCGACGGCCAGGTTCTTGGGTGGTTGCTTCATGATGCCGGGATTATATCACAAATCGGCGCCGAGAACCGCCGCGCAGGAGGCGGCGAGGGACGTCATCGAATCGCCCGCGATGCGCGGTTCGGTCGAGGCCCAGGCGAAGGTCGAGACACGCCCGTGGGTGCCCCGGATGCGGCTTCCGTCCTGGCACGTCTTCGGCGGGAAGGAAAGGGAACGGTCGAAGAAGAGTTCGCAGGGATCGTAGCCGGGCTTGTTGTGGATGTCGATGTGCGTCGCCCAGTCCGGCGCCTCGCGCCGGTCGGTCCACCACGGGTAGGCGCACCAGCTCCCCTTCTTCGCGACGAGCAGGATCTCGCCCGCCGACGGATGCGCCCAGTCCTGGCCGACGCGCCGTTCGACGCGTTCGTAGTCGCCCGTCCCGTCCAGGAGCCGCGCCACCCGTTCGACGTCCTCGGCCCGCCGCACATGTACGTGCGCGATCTCGTGGTCGCACATCGCGAAGGCGCGCGACGTGTAGAAGTCGGGGTAGGCGCGCCCCGCGACCGGACGCACCCGGAAGAGGCCCGCCGCGCGCAGCGTGGCGTTCGGCCGTGCCGGCGGACGGTCCGCCGCCGCGATGGCGTAGTCGCCGCAGACCGTGAGCGTACAGCTCCGGC
>CAKULR010000022.1 GCA_934667295.1 uncultured Kiritimatiellota bacterium | reverse complement strand
AAGATGAACGTCGCCCGCCGCACCTGCGGCTACATCGGCACCCAGTTCTGGAACCAGGGCCGCACGCAGGAGATCAAGGAGCGTGTCCTGCACGTCTCCGCGCACCTGCACGAGAGCTGCAACTGCATCGGCGACCGCGCCTGCAGCTGAGGCGGCGCGGCATGAACTACTCCGGCATCATCGGCTGCGACATCGCGAACGGCGAGGGCGTGCGCGTGTCGCTGTTCGTCTCGGGCTGTACGCACCACTGCAAGGGCTGCTTCAACCAAAGTACGTGGGACTTCGCCGCCGGCAAACCCTTCACGGCGAAGACCGAGGATTTCCTGCTCGCCGAGCTCGATCCTCCCTGGATCGCCGGGCTCACGCTCCTCGGCGGCGAGCCGATGGAACCCTCCAACCAGCGTGCGCTCGTGCCCTTCCTCCGCCGCTTCCGCACCCGGTTCGGCGACACGAAGACCATCTGGTGCTACACGGGCTGCGTCCTCGAACAGGACCTTCTGCCCGAGGCCACGGCGTCGCGCTGGCGCACGGAAGTGACGGACGAATTCCTCGCCCTTCTTGACGTTCTCGTCGACGGGCCCTTCGTCGAAGGGCTCAAGGACCCCTCGCTCACGTTCCGGGGCAGCGCGAACCAGCGCATCCTCCGCCTCAGATGACAGCCTTCGCGCCGTCCCAGAGGCGTTCAAGCGCGTAGTAGGCACGCGCCTCGGGCGAGAACACGTGGACGACGACGTCCACGTAGTCCACCACAATCCAGCCGCTCTCCGGGTCGCCGCTCACGCGGAACGACGATTCGCCCGCCGTCCGCATCGCCTGCTGCACGCCCGCGACAAGTCCCTTGAGGTGCGGCGCCGCCGTGCCCGTCGCGACGACGAATGCGTCGCAGAGACCCGAGACACCCCGCACGTCGTAGGTCTTCACGTCCACGGCCTTCTTGTCCTCAAGGGCCTGTACAATCAACTTAACCTGTTCTTCAAGCGTCATTTCGCCTTATCCGTTATTTCTTCTTGTAGCCGGGCACGAGCGGCGCCACCTTCACCTTCTCGACGATCTCCGCCGCCGTTTCGGGGTGGTCCTTGAGGTACTGGATCGTCGCCATCGAGCCCTGTCCGAGCTGGACGTTGCCGTAGGCGATCCAGCTGCCGCGCTTCTCCACGACGCCGCGCGCGAGCGCCGCGTCGAGAATCGACCCCTCCCACGAGATGCCGCAGGAGTAGAGGATGTCGAACTCCGCCTCGGTGAACGGCGGCGCGACCTTGTTCTTGACGACCTTCACGCGCGTGCGGTTGCCGATCACGGCGCCGCTCGGGTCCTTGATCGCGCCGATGCGCTGCACCTGCAGACGGCAGCTCGCGTAGAACTTGAGCGCCTTGCCGCCGGGCGTCGTCTCGGGGTTGCCGAACATCACGCCGATCTTCTCGCGCACCTGGTTGGTGAAGATGCAGAGGGTCTTCGTCTGGTTCAAGACGCCCGTGAGCTTGCGCATCGCCTGGCTCATGAGGCGCGCCTGGAGGCCCATGTGGCTGTCGCCCATGTTGCCGTCGATTTCCGCCTGCGGCGTGAGGGCCGCCACGGAATCGACCACGATCACGTCGAGCGCGCCCGACTTGCAGAGCTGTTCGCAGATCGACAGCGCCTCCTCGCCGCTGTTCGGCTGCGCCACGAGGAGATCGTCGAGGTTCACGCCGATCTTCTTCGCGTAGCCGGGGTCGAGCGCATGCTCCGCGTCGATGAACGCCGCCACGCCGCCCGCCTTCTGGGCATTCGCGACGACGTGCAGGGCGAGCGTCGTCTTGCCGGACGATTCCTGCCCGTAGCATTCGACGATGCGCCCGCGCGGCAGACCGCCCACGCCGAGCGCGAGGTCGAGCGAGAGCGCCCCCGTCGAAATCACCGGGATGTTCGCATGTTCCGCGCCACCGAGGCGCATGATGGAAAGCTCACCGAATTCCTTCTTGATCTGGCTCAACACCGCGTCCAGCGCCGTATTCGTCTTCTTGGCGGGCTCCGCCGCCGCTTTGTCCTTCTTCTCAGCCATGTCCTTCTGCTCCTTCCGTCCTGACGGTCGCCATTATACCATAACCGCGAACGCGCGCAAGGGTACACGCGCGGGCAACGTCATTTCCGGAGCTGCCGCCGGACTTTCCCGAACGCCGCCCGCATGGCCTCCTCCCCACCCCAGGCGACTCCCCTACGTTCCGGGGAGACGATGCGGAAGTGCCCCGTCAGCTTGTGCCGTTCGAGTTTCCAGCCCTGCGCCTCCTCGACGACGTCCCACCAGATTCCGGCGTCGATGACCGGGTGCGGAATCGTCGGGAAGTCCTGCATCACCATGACCGCGTCCGACGGACGCTCCCCCTTCAGGAGGCGCGTCATGTAGGCGAGGGAGAAGAGGGCGTGGTGGTTCGCGATCTCCTTGAGCGTCTGGGACTTCGCCCAGAATTGGTCGATCTCCACCTGCTCCGTCAGGTCGGGCGGCGTCACGCATTCGACGACGTTTGTCAGAGGGGACGCGGACCCGTTCGCCCCGAACGCAACGCCCTTCTCGCCGCCGACGAGGGTGTAGACGTAGCGGAGGGTGATGTCGTCGGGATTGCAGACCGCGAGGACGGGATGGATGGAGGCCGCGCCCATCCGCGCGAGATCCGCATCTCCGGACGGAATCGCCGCCGCGAGCAGGACCGCCTGTTTGATTTTCAGGTTCCTCTCCGCCAGGCGCGCAAGCGCCCGCGCCGTGATGCGTCCGCCGAGGGAGTGCCCCACGATTACGAGATGTTCCCGTTCGGCTGCGGGCAGCGCCACGATTTCGCGGGCAAGACGTTCCGCCTCCCGGTCGGCGGACGCGACGGCCGACGGCCAGACCAGCCGGTCGCCGTCCCACGCCTTGAACGCGATCCGCGCCTGCGGATAGGCGTTCGTCAACGCGGGCATCACACCCTCCTGCGGCTCCTGCGTCCGCATCCAGCCCGGCACGTACCATACCGTCGCCGCCATCATCAATGCCTCCGCAATCATCGCCCCTTCTCCATGCTTTCCTCCATTCCCTCCTCCTTCTGTTGCGAACTCGTCCGTTCCGAACGGAGCGTTTCCCAACAATCTAGATGCGGCAATAAATAAGGTTGATTTTACAACTCCGATTCGTGAAGCTCACGCTACCGCTCCGCAGAATGCTTTTACCAAAGGTAGTCTCATTCACACTTTACGATCCTAAGAGCGATTGTCTGTGGCTGGCTTCTGCGAAGCCAGATGTAGCCGGCGGAGCGGTAACGAGAGCATCAATCATCGGAGTTAACCAACACCTTTCATTGCCGGAACAATGGTCATGGACGCCAAAGGGGGAGGAAGAACACGTCAAGCGACGTTCCGCTCGATGGATCGCGTGCGTATCGGAAGAACCGCCACAGGAACGAGGTCTGTGACGCCCCGTTGGGCTGCGCATCGTAGGTGAAGCCCGGGAAGACGTCGAAGGAGACGGCGCCTTCCTGTTCATTCCAGTCCCACAGTTTCCAGAGTCCACGGCATCGCCGCTTGCGGATGGTTTGCTCCATGTGGTCTTCGACACAGTTGTATTGGTACAGCCAGATGAGAAGACTGGACGAAACTTCGTCTACATCCGAGACCTTCTCCCGCGTGGCGGGATTGTACGTGGCCGTCCGTCTCGCATCATAGTTCGCGCCAAGCCGGTTCCCGATTTTCCGGTGTGATGAAATCGTATAAAGCCGGTTCGTCGGATCCCCGTGCATGCTCCCTCCAATCGTGTGGAAGCTGTCCGAAAAGAGCAGCCAGTCCGTGCGGCGCTGCACGTTGAACGCATGGCCCGTCACTTGCGTCGAGACATCGCCCGCCCGATTCGTCACCACCTCCCTGTCTACGGCAATCCACTCGGGTATCCGTGTCGCCTCCCAGTCCAATCGCGCACAGGTCTCGTCGAATGTGCGACTTTCACGGTAATTCCAGATCGGGAAGAGCCATCCGCCCTTGTCGGACCCCGTTCGCCATCCGAGAAACGGCGTCATACAACACCACGTCGATCCCCACATAAAGAGGGGCGTTACATAACGCCATGTCGGGCCCCACCCAAAGAGGGGTGTCATGAGGGACTGTCCGCGTGACCAGGCGAACAGGGGAAGCAGATAGGCGTCTGTCCATTCCTCCCCCTGTTTGTCCCACCCCAGCAACGGCGAGACGAACGAACCGGAATCCTTCCACAGAAACACCGGAAACAGATAGGCATATTCAACATTTCCATCCGAACATGCCCACCCGGAAAGAATCCAGCCCAATCGGGTCGTCGAATAACGCTGGCCGGACGTCTGGCGAATCAACGGAAACAGATTCCAGGTCCGCTCCCTGCGCTCGAACGACCAGGACCCGATACCCAGTAGGATCCTACCGTCGGAACGTACCGTTTCAGACCCTTCGTATCCCGTGCTCCCCCACGCCAGGAGGGCTGGAATCGCCCACCACGTTTCCGCACCCTCATCCCCGTGCATGTAGAACGAGGAAACGAACGTATTCGAATTCTGATAGCAAAGCGGGAGGATCCAGGATGTATCGTCTTTCCTCCCGTAAAACGGCGTCACCAGAAGACCGGTGTCGTCTGTATAGTAGAACGGAAAGGTCCAGTGGGCGTTTGGCGTTTTCCCGCAGACCGGCGTGATGAACCGCCCGTCGGAATCCTCATACCAGAGGGGGAACAGCCAGGAGGAGTGAAACTTCGAACCAACATGCTGGATGCCGGCCAGACCACCCAGGGTATAGAGTTTCCAGTCGCTCTCAGATATCTCGTCACCGAACATCCGTCCCTTGTAGTGCCACAACGGGAACAGGACATTGCAGTCGTCGAAATTCCAGTAGAGCGGAAAGAGGCACTGGAAATCTTCCGCCAAGAAGAGTGGAAAGATTCGGTAGATCGCCCCATCCAAATCCGCCTGGATGAACGGCCAGAGTAGATTGAACTCGTCATACCGTCCACCAGCTCCGTTCTGGCGGTACTGGGAATAGAGAGGGCGGATCGCAAACTGGTCGTCCGAGAAGGAGACGATCGGCCAGGCGATCGAGCCCGTCGGATCGTCCCAATACGCAAGGGGCCAGAGGTTCACGCGGTCGGACACTTCGCCGACGGCCGTCTTCTCCTCTCCCACGTAGAACGGCGTCCCCTTCATCGTCGGCGTCCGGCACCCTGCCAGCAAACCGAACATGCACCCCGCCAGAATCCAGTGCGCCATTTTCATTTCCCACCTTCCTTTCCGTTTTCCCGGGCCCACTTCAGCACGGACTTGCCGTTGAGTTCAATGTCCGTGAGGATGATTCTGCCTCCGAGGACGCGGTAGACCGCAACGGCGTCGCGTGATTTCTCGCGCAACAGCCTTTCCGCCGCCGGCGCCAGTTTCTCGTTCACGAAGAGCCGGTCGGGGAAGGTTGCGCAAACGGCGGGTCCCGACGCCATGCGACGCTGGTTGAAATCCTTCCAGGACTCCTTTTTCCGTTGGTCTCTCGAAGTCAGCCGGTAATCCATTCTGGAAGATTTCGGCCTCACCCAGACGCCTTCCTTCTTCGGCTCGAACGCCGCTTCGGCCACATGCCAAAGTCCGTTCGTCGTCGGTTCAAGGCGGACGACGAATTTGTCCTTGAGCCCGTAGTCGAGATTCGTCACCGAGGAGGGCAACGTCGCCGTTCTCTCCTCCACGGTCATCCGCAGATAGCGCCCACGCAGTGGATCACAGGGATCGTATGCCGTACACGGGAAGCGGACCTCCACGCCCTGCGCCACAATACGTTCATAGCGCAGGATCAGCCAGCCGAGGGCAAGTCCCTGCACGGCCAGAACCAGTGCGACGAGTGTCGTTCTCTTCATCTTGTTCATGTCGTTGTCCTCCTCTTCTTGAGTCGCAGCATGCGAACGTTCAGGGCCACCAACGCCACACCGGCGCCGATGAGTACGATCCCCTTGCCCGTGAAGGGCAGACGGCTCTCAAAAAACTTCACGAGAACAAGCCACAGGAACAGGGCGGCGCCGAGATTCACCGTGGAGAGCTTCATCCGGCGAACGCCCGCATAGACGACACCGACGGCCAGCACGAGCGCGGCGACATACAGGCCAATCCAGGCAAAGGCCGCAGCCATCGCCGCGCCAGTCGCTACGAGGAGGGCGGGCGTGATCCAGAACGGCAGCTTGAAGTAAACGCCCACGAGAAGGACGACCGCCGCACACAGCCAGAAGATGACAATGAAGATCTCCGCCCCATAGATGATAGCGCTGGTGGGCAGCAACGCATACAAAAGGAGAATCCCCGTTCCGAACGAATAGACAAACCCCGTTATGATCTGCCCCGCTTTCAACGCGATCCTGCCGGGCTTCCGCCGGACGAAGGCGACAAAGGCGGGCAGGGAGAGCGCCATCAGTCCCAGCGACCAGACGGTAAGCGGCCAGGCGGTATACCCCGTCAGATTCATCGCGATGCCCCATGCAATCACGAAGACCGGCCAGACCGCCATCGGAACGACGGCCCTCGTCACCCAGACGACGGGTAGGCACAAGAGCGCCACGAACAGGATGAGGTCGGGCACCGTTCCGCCGATCTGGTACGTCTGGGCGATCAGGCAGACGGCGGCGCCCGTCGCGATGCACCAGGCGATGCCGAGCGGTTCCCAGAGGGACATGGACGTCCACCCTTTCCGGGACGCCACCAGCGCAAGGACGCCGCAGAGGACAACGGGTGCCAGCGCCAACGCCGCCCGCGCGCCACGACCGAACACATCCCAGTTCGCGGCGAAGAGCGCAATGACGCCCAGGCCGATGAGGAGCGCACCGAAGATTCCGGCGATCCGTGCCCCCAGCGAAACCTTCGAATCCGCTGCGGCATAGCGCCCCAGCAGCGTTGCGGCGAGTCCGTCGTCGATGACGCCCTCCTGCCGCCATGTCGCGATTTCCGTTCGCATCCATTCCTGTCGGTTCATTTCACACCGCCTTTCCGTGGGTTGTATGTGAGCTCGTTGAACAGCGTGCTGCAGATGTGGTCGCACACGCGGGTGCGCCAGTCCGCGTCCTTCACGCCCTGGGGACGGAAGGACGCATGCCAGACCGTGTCGGCGAGCGCGTAGACGCTGACCTGCGCCCAGACGGAGGAGGTCCAGAGTTCCTGTTCCTCCTCGTCGTCCACGGCCATCGCGACGAGACGGTGCAGGGCGTCGTAGACGGGCTTGCCGAACGACTTCCTGAATTCGGCGTGGAACGCGGTCGGGCGCGTGACTTCGTGCCGGAAGAGGGCCGCGCAGCGCCTCTGCGCCGTTTCGGTCGGGAGGGTCATGAAGAGGAAGTCGTCGATCCACGTCCGCAGCGCCGTCCGCCAGCCTGCGGCGTCGCGCACACCATCCGCCAGCGTCGCGAGCGGCGCGCCGAGATCGCCGAAGAGCCGCTGTGCCGTCAGGCGGTAGAGGGCTTCCTTCGCGCCGAAGTAGCGGTTGGCGAGCGCCACGTTGACGCCGGCGCGCGCGCAGATCGCCCGCACCGACGCAAGTTCGAACCCCTTCTCCGCAAACTCGTCCGCCGCCGCTTCGAGAATCGCCTCGCGCGTCGCCGCGCCGTCAGCGCGCACGCGCCGTACCGGTTTCTTCGTCATTGTACCAGTCCTCCAGATGGTGGTTGAAATCGAGGCGCGTGCCGTCCGCCCATTCGCACGCACGCGACGTGATGTCCTCGAAGTGCATCGTCACCTTGCGGCGCGGCATGAACGGGACGGCGAAGAGCCACAGGAGGAACGAGCGGACGAGCGTGGGGCCGAACGCCGGCGAGGCGGTGCGTCCCTTCCGGCTCCAGATCGAACCCCAGAGGCCCGTCGTGCGCACGGCGACGACGCGCGCGTTCGGCGGCAGCGCGCGGCAGACGTTGTAGGCGAGCTGGCGCGTGCCAATCTCCTCGCGCGGCTCCGTCCAGATGTGGCCCGCCGGATAGAAGATCACGTTGTCGCCCCGTGCAAGCGCGTCCGTCACGACGTCCTGGAGTCCGCGCGCGATCTTCGCGCCCGCCACGCTGCGGTGCTTCCGCAGGTCCGGCACCTTCACGCAGCCGAGCGTCTTCAGCACCTTCGCGGAGATGCCGCCGCGATCCAGGAACAGCTCGTCCGCGAGCGGCTTCGCGCCGCGCCGCCACAGTTCCGCGCCGACGAGCATCGGATCGACCATCGCCGGATGGTTCGGCAGGAAGAGGAGCGGCACGCCCCCGGGTAGCGCCTCAAGCCCTTCGACCGTGACCGCGTAGCGCCGCCCGAAGACCCACTTGCCCACGCGGCACAGCACCGTGCGGTAGTTGAAGACGAAGACGAGCGGCACGACCGCCAGCACGGCCGCGAGGAGCAGGAGGAACGCACGCGGACCGAACAGCGCGCTCACGGCGACGTACGAGAGCGAGGCGAACATCATGAAGAGGAACGACACCTGGTTGAAGTACGCGAGCATCGTGTTGAGCCTCGGCCCCTTCACGACCTTCTGGATCTCCGCGTCGAACGGCAGCTTGAAGAACCCGAGGTCGAACGCGAGGACGGCGAGGACCGCCGCGAACGCGACCGGCCCCAGCGGCACGAAGAAGAGGACCGCCAGAAGCGCGGCGGCGGCAAGCCCGAAGGCCGGCGTCGCCGCGAGGAGGAAGCACCGCCGGTCGACAAAGCCCGCGACGACCTGCCCCGCCACGATGCCGACCGCCGCCGCGCACAGCATCGCCCCCGTCCGCGTCGCGTCCAGCCCCATCACCTGCTTCCCGTAGACGAGAATCCCCATCTGGAGCATGGCCGCCGCCCACCAGAAGACCGACAGCGTGACGATCACGGCGTTGAGCCCCGGATAGCGCCGCGCCAGACGGTACGCACGCGAGAGGTAACGGACGGGGTTGATCGCGTGGATCGCCCGGTTCGGCTCCTCGTCCGCCCGCACCGTGTAGCTCAACGCCAGGCCCAGGGCGGCGAACCCCACGAGACAGGCGGCCTGGACCCACGCGGGCGCGCAGTCCGCCGCGAACGACGCGGCAATCGTCCCAAGGAGAACGGCCGCGAACGCGACGCCCTCCATGCCGCCCATCCCCGTGGAGATGCGGTCCGCACCGCCGATGTCCCGCACGAGCGCGTACTTCGCGGGCGAGTAGAGCGCGCTCTGGAACCCCATCAGGAGGACGGACGCGACGACGAGCGGGGCGGACTCCAGCGCGAACCCGGCGACGCCCAGTCCCACGATCGGCAGCTCCGCCCACTTCGCGAGCCGCAGGATCCGCACCTTCGGGAAGAGCGCGGTCAACCGGTCGGCGAGCGGCGAGAAGACGACGTAGGGGACGACGAGCGCGGCGGCAACCGCCCCCATGAAGACGGACTGCATCCGCTCGTCCGCCAGCCACCCGATGACGGTGAAGCTTGCCAGCGTCTTCAGGAAGTTGTCGTTGACAACCCCGAAGAAGGTCGTCGCGAAGAGCGGCAGAAACGATTTTGTCATACGCATGAACCTCCTTGTAAGGTAAACACGCGATTACTTTATCATTTCCGCCGCCGCCTGTCAACGGGCGCCGGGCCTCCGCCCCCCGCCACCCCTCAGCGGAGCGTCAGCTCGTTGGCGTCCGGCTCGCGGACGCCCCCCGGGAACGCACCCAGCTCGACGAGGGCCTCGCCCGCGAGGAAGAGCGACCCGCAGACGACGACCGTGCCGCCGTTCGCGCGCGCCCAGGCGAGCGCCTTCGAAAGCGCCTCCGGAAGGTCCGCGCACGCCTCCGCCGCCGCGAAGCCGGCCATGAGCATGCGTTCGGCCGTCTCCGCCGGATCGAGCGAGCGCGCGTTCCGGATCGGCGTCGCCCAGCCGTGCGTCGCCAGGGCGCTCATGATGCGCAGGTGCGCAAGGACGTCCTTGTCGCCGCAGTAGCCGGCGACGAGCCCGACGGGCCCCCGCACGCCGCCCAGCCGCAGCGAGTCGCGCAGCGCGCACGCGCCGTCCGGGTTGTGCGCGCCGTCCACGTAGACCGCCACGCCGTCCCGCACGACCCGCTGGCAGCGCCCCGGCCACACCACGTGCGTGAAGCCCGCGACGATCGCGTGGTCCGGCACGTCCAGCCCGCAGTCCTTCACCAGCACGTCGACCGCCGTGAGCGCCGTCATCGCGTTCTCGACCTGGAAGGCGCCATAGAGGCCGCATGTGACCGGCGGCAGGTTCCGCAGGGCGGAGGTGAGCGTCATCGGGTCCAGATGGTCCACCGTCACATGCTCGTCCGCCGCCACGAACTTGCAGCCGTCCAGGGAGGCCATGCGCTCGACGGCCTCCTTCGCCGCCTCGGGCATCACGCCGCAGACGACCGGGCGGCCCGGCTTGACGATGCCGGCCTTCTCCTCGGCGATGGCGGCGTGCGTCGTCCCGAGCCATTCGCAGTGGTCGAGGCCGATGCGCGTGATGACCGAGAGGAGGACGTTCCGCGCGGCGACGACGTTCGTCGCGTCGAGCCGGCCGCCGAGCCCCGTTTCACGCTCCACGAGGTCGGGCTTCGCCTCCGCGAAGAGGACGAACGCCATCGCGGTGAGCGTTTCGAAGAACGTGACCTCGAAGCCCTGCGTCCGCTCCAGCCGCTCGACGACGTCCAGCACGCGATCCGCCACCGCCTCCAGCGCCGCGTCCGAGACAGGCGCGCCGTCGAGGAAGAACCGCTCGTTGATCGAGACGAGGTGGGGCGACGTGTACCGCGCCACCCGGTAGCCGGCCGCGCGGAGGATCGCGTCGAGCATCGCGCACACCGCGCCCTTTCCGTTCGTGCCCGCCACGTGGATGACCTTCAGGGCATCCTGCGGGTTCCCCAGTTCGGCGAGCACCGCGCGCATCACGTCCAGGCCGGGACGCATCCCGAACCGCCGCCGTTCCATCACACCCCTCAACCGCGAATTGTCTTCTAATGCCATAACCTCACCGCCAACACGGCGCCGAGCGCCGCCAGACCATATCCCGCCAGGATCAGCCACAGCAGCCGGTCCGTGAGCAGGATGCGTTCGGGACGACCCACGTCGCCCCGTCCGTAGACCAGAAACAGATACCGCGCGACGCCGAGCGCCACGAACACCGACGTCCACACAAGCCCCCCCGTATGGAAGCGCGCCACCGTGTCGGACGCGAGCGTGTAGCAGACGTAGACCCCGACCGTCGCGAGGGCGGACAGGAGGATGAGCGCGTCCAGCACCACCGGGTGGTACCCCTTCAGCGCGGCACGGCTCGCGTCCGCCAGCACCTTCTCGTGCCGCCGCTTGCAGAGCGCGAGGAAGAGGGAGAGGAGGAACGTACACCCCAGGAGCCACGGCGAGATGCGCGCCGAGATCGCCGCCGCCCCCGCCACGGCGCGCAGCACGAACCCCGCCGCGATCACCGCCACGTCCACGTAGGGCACCCGCTTGAGGAAACCCGAATACGCGCACTGCATCACGGTGTAGACGAGCAGCACGGCAAAGCCCCAGGTGCGGTCGGGGTGGCGCAGGACGAGGTAGCAGGGGAAGGCGAGGCCGACGGCGAAGAGCGCGAGCGCCACCCGCACGGCGGCGATCTTGGAGATGAGGTCCGCCGCGACGGGCCGCAGCCGCTTCACCGGGTGCAGGCGGTCCGCCTCGTAGTCCGCCACGTCGTTGAGCAGGTAGAACGCGCTCGACACGAGCGAGAAGGAAAGCGCCATCGCGCACACGCGCAGGAACGGACGGACGCCGCGCGCCACCGCCGACTGGGAGGCGTCCGCCACCGCGAAGAACCACGCCGCGAACACGACGGCGTTCTTCGTCCACTGGTTGACGCGCAGGGCTCTGATCCAGATGTTCATGTTGTTCGGGGGAAAGACCGCCGGATACGGCACCCGGCGGCAACCATCCTCGTCAGGCCCTTCCAAACCGCAGCTTGAACACCATCTTGAGGGTCTCGGCGGCGATGGATCCCGTGATCTTGGAGGTCCCCGCCCGCCGTTCGGTGAAGGTGATGGGAATCTCCTTCAATCTCAGCCCCATCTGCGCCATACGCCAGTTCATCTCCATCTGGAAGGAGTAGCCGAAGGACCGGATGGCGGAGAAGTCGCCGAGCCGTTCGAGCGCGGCGCGCGTGAAGCACTTGAAGCCCCCCGTCGGGTCCTGCACGGGGACGCCCAGCACGAACCGGATGAAGCGTCCGCCGAAGAAGGAGACGAACCAACGCCGGAACGGCCAGCCCACGCAGCGCCCGCCCTTCACGTAACGCGAACCGACGACGACGTCGGCATCGGCGAGGGCCGCGAGCATGCGGGGAAGGTCCTTCGGATCGTGCGAAAAGTCGCAGTCCATCTCGATGACGTGCGTGGCACCCAGCGCGAGGGCCTGCGCGAAGCCCGCCACGTAGGCGCGACCCAGCCCCTCCTTCTTCTGCCGATGGAGGACGGCGATGCGGGGATTCCGCGCGCAGAGGCCGTCGATGATCGCGCCCGTCCCGTCCGGCGAATTGTCGTCGAGGAAGAGAAGCCGCCCCTCGGGGGGCAGGTTCTCCAGCACCGCCGCAGCCATCGCGGCGACGTTCTCCCGCTCATTGTAGGTGGGTATGACGACAATCGGCTTCATGTGCGTGAGATTATACCACATTTAGGATCTCGCGCGCGGCGAGACCGAGCGCATCGCCGTCCGAATGGAGGCGCGCCATCGCCGCGTCGAGGCGTTCAACGGCCACCGCCCGCGCCGCCGCGTCCGACAGGAGCGGACCCAGCCGCGCCGCCACCGCCTCGGGCGTGAACGCCTCCTGCAGAAGCTCGGGCATCGGCGGCGTCCCGGTTCCGCCGCTCTTCTCCCAGATGACGTTCGCGAGGCCGATGTAGTGGATGCCCGTGATGACCCGGCGCGCAAACCAGGCGAGCAACGGCGACACCGCGTAGACGAGTACCGTCGGGCACCGCGCCAGCGCCGCCTCCAGCGTCGCCGTGCCGCTCGCCACCGCCGCACACGTCGCCCGCCGCAGCAACGCCCGCGCCCCGCCTCGCTGCACATCGATCCGCACGCCCGCACCGGACGCGGAAGATGCGGAAAGAACGCGCCGGATCTCCTGCTCGGCCTTCCCGTTCGCCGCCGGAATCACGACCTTCAGTCCCTCTCCCGCCAAGAGCCCCAGCGCCCGCGCGAGGCGCGGCAGGTTCCGCCGGATCTCCCCCACGCGGCTTCCCGGCAGGAGGGCCAGGACCTTTTCATCCTTCTCGACGCGCCCCGACGCCTCCCGCGCGAACACGTCCACGAGCGGATGCCCGATGAAGCGCGCGTCAAGCCCCGTCCCCGCGAAAAGCGCGGGTTCGAACGGGAAGAAACAGAGGAGCTTCGTGAGCGCGGCGGCCACCTTCGGGATGCGGTTGCGGTGCCAGGCCCAGACCTGCGGGCACACGAGATGGACGGCCGGGATGCCGCGCGCCTTCGCGTACGCCGCGAGCTTGAGGTTGAGTCCCGGATAGTCGATCGTGACGACGACGTCGGGACGCCAGTCGCGGATGACGCGCTTCAGCGTCCGCGCGACGCCGAGGAAGTAGAAGAGTCTGCGGATGACGGGCCAGAAGCCCATCACCGCGAGGTCGCCCGTCTTGAACCCCTCCGTGTCGTAACCGCGAAAGGAGACGCCGCGCCCGGTCCGCGCAAGCGCCCCGGCGAGCGCGTCCCGCAGGCGTTCCGCGTACAGCACGCCCGACTCCTCGCCCGCGAGCAGGAGGACCTTCAGCGGCGGGGCGTTCACCGGCATTTCCCCCGCTCCAGGGCGCGCAGCCACCCCAGTTCGCGCCGCCGCATCGCGGCGTAGTCGCGCGGCGCGTGGTCGTCCGCGCCGGACAGGTGGTCCATGCCGTGCGCGACGTAGAGGAGCAGTTCCTTCGCGGGACTCCACCCGCGCCGCTGCGGCGGCGCGCGGCGCGCCC
>CAKULR010000021.1 GCA_934667295.1 uncultured Kiritimatiellota bacterium | reverse complement strand
GCAACATCCGATTGTGGCGTAGGCCCCGCAGGGGCCGTCGTAGCCACATCGGTTGTTGCGCTCTTCTGCGTATGCATGGCATCTGCGTTCAACTGAAGGCTTCGTTTGGAAAATGGAAGGAAGGATGAGTTAACATGGCGGAGAACTGTTCACACGAGTGCGGAAGCTGTTCAAGCGCGTGTTCGGAGCGGAAGGGCGGCAAGCCGGACTTCCGGGCGAAGCTCAACCAGGGATCGCGCGTTGGGAAGGTGATTGCCGTGGCGAGCGGAAAGGGCGGCGTGGGCAAGAGCCTCGTGACGTGTCTGCTCGCGGCGGCGGCGGCGAAGCGCGGACTGAGGACCGCCGTACTGGACGCGGACATCACGGGACCGTCGATTCCCCGCGCGTTCGGCATCTCGGGCGGTACGGTCAACGGACCGAACGGCATCGAGCCGTGCGTCTCGAAGGGCGGCGTGCGCGTCATGTCCCTGAACCTGCTCGTGGAGAACCCGGGCGATCCCGTCGTGTGGCGCGGTCCGGTGATCGCGGGCGTGGTGAAGCAGTTCTGGACGGATGTCTTCTGGGGCGACGTGGACGTGATGTTCGTCGACATGCCGCCGGGGACGGGCGACGTGCCGCTCACGGTCTTCCAGAGCCTGCCCGTGGACGGCATCGTCGTCGTCGCCTCGCCGCAGGAGCTTGTCGGCATGATCGTGGAGAAGAGCGTGCGGATGGCGGAGATGCTGGAGAAGAAGGTACTCGGCCTCGTCGAGAACATGAGTTACTTCACCTGTCCCGACTGCGGGAAGATGCTGGAGATCTTCGGCCCGAGCCGCGTGGACGAACTCGCCGCCCGGCACCACATCCCAGTCGCGTGCCGTCTGCCGATCAACCCCGCGTTCGCCGCCGCCGTCGACCAGGGCGCCGTCGAATCGCTCGTCTGCCCCGACCTCGCCCCGCTCGTCGACGCCCTCCTCGCCCCTGCTGGACAACGCTTTTAGGAAAGGATTGATCATGGATAGCGAAAAGCCCCTCGTGGGCATTGTGATGGGCAGCGACAGCGACTGGCCCCTCGTGAAGAAGGCGTGCGACACGCTGGACAACTTTGGCGTCCCCTACGAAACGCGCGTCATCAGCGCGCACCGCACGCCGGAACGAGCACTTGACTATGCGCGGACGGCGGAAGGGCGCGGACTCAAGGTCGTGATCGCCGCCGCCGGCGGCGCGGCGCCCCTCGGGGGCGTGCTGGCGGCGGGCACCGTCCTGCCCGTGATCGGCATCCCCGTGGCGGGCGGTGCCCTCAACGGACTCGATGCGCTCTATGCGACGGTGCAGATGCCCTCGGGCGTGCCCGTGGCGACGGTGGCCTGTGGTAGCGCGGGCCCCGTGAACGCGGCGCTCCTCGCCGTCCAGATCCTCGGCACGGCCGACCCGGCCCTCCGCGAGAAGTTCCGCGCCCACAAGGCGACGCTCGCGGAGAAGGTCGAAGCGGCCAACGCGCGGATCCATGCGTAGGCGCCAGCGTCCGGACCATTCATGAAACTGCGGGTCTTTGGAAGCGGATCGAAGGGGAATTGCCTGGCGGTGCGCGGCGGCGGGAAGCTGCTGCTGGTGGACTGCGGGCTTTCCTGCCGGGAACTGACGAAGCGCATGGCCGCGTGCGGGCTGTCGCCCGACGCGGTTGACGGCGTGCTCTTCACGCATGACCACAGCGACCACTGTGCGGGCATCGCGACGTTCCACCGGCGCTACCCGCAGGCGGCGCTCTACGCCAATGGCGAGACGGCGGACGCCATTGCGTCCGTGACCGGCGTGGAGGACGGCTGGTGTACGTTCGAGACGGCGGAGGCGTTCACGGTCGGGGGGCTGACCATCTCCTCCTTCTCGGTGCCGCACGACGCGGCGGATGCCGTCGGCTACCTGATCGGGGACGGCGTCTCGTCGCTCTTTGTCGGAACGGACATGGGCGTGATGACGCTTCCCGCGAAGGAGGCGCTGGCGCGCGCGACCTGCGCGGTCCTGGAAGCCAACCACGACCCCGAGCTCCTCGCCCGCTCCGACCGCCCCGAATCGCTCAAGCAGCGCATTCGGGGACGGAGCGGACACCTCTCGAACGACCAGGCCGCCGACGCGCTCCGCGAACTCAATCCGCAGAATCTCCGCACGCTTCTGCTGGCCCACCTTTCAAGCCAGTGCAATGCGGACTACCTGGCCGTGGAGGCGATGGAGCGGGTGCTGCATGACCTCCACCGCACGGACGTCACGCTCGCCGCGCTCGCCCAGGACGAGCCGAGCGCCCTGTATGAGTTCTGAGGCGCCGGAAGTCCCGGCGCACCTAGCTCTTCCAGAGTCCGTGGAGGTTGCAGTAGGCGTAGACGGCCTTGGCCGTTTCCTGTGGGGCGAGGGTGAACGTCGCATGCGGGGCATCGCCGGGGACGAGATGCCGGCAGTGGTAGCCCGTTGAGGTTTCGAGGGCAATCCACTCGATGAAGTGGGCGGGGAGCATGGGGTGCGCCGCCGAGCCGACCGCCACCTGGACGGTCGGCCCCTCGATGGTGGAGACGGGGACGTGCTTTTCCTGCGCGCCGTCCGTCGTGTTGGGCGTGAGTTCGCGCATGGGTTGTCCGCAGCAGATGGTCTCGGCGGCGGTTTCCTTGACGGGCAGGATGATCTTGCCGCACACGGCGCAACGTAGAAGTTTCATGTCGGGACTCCTTTCTGGTTGAGTTTGGACCTATTCTACACGAAAGCGAGCTTCCTGTGGCATGTTGAATCGTCGGTCTTTTTCACCTAAGTGCGTTTGTCTTCTCGATCTGTCGCTGGATTTGCGGATTCGTCGCATCGCGAAGACGGCGCATGGGGCCACGGAGAGCCGAATATTCCTTGTTGAAAAATCTTGAATAAGTTCGTAGTTCTGACATTCGGCTAACAAACCAGCAGTATACTATGCGGCACAGACACACAATACACCCATCCTGCGATCGGCTTCGGCCGATTCATTGAGGGTTCTGCCGCGCCCAAGAACAGGAAATGCGGTATGCCTCCGGGACGGTTCCTCCCACCTCCGCCCGGAGGCCCTTTTTATGTCTAAGGTGAGGTCCGTCCTCGTGCGTGCAGTGTGGTCGGCCTCCGGCCGGTTAACACGGAGCACGAGGAGACACGAAGCCACGGAGAGGAGGCACGAAGGCACGGAGGTGTAAAGAGGTGCTTGTAGAGGGGGGGCGCGCGATGTACCCGCGCCGCCCTCGGCGCGTGGCGTTCGAACGTTGTACACGGCGGCACGAAGGCACGAAGGTGTAGAGAGGTGGTGGGGGAATTGTGGATAGGACCGATCTCGCAGGAGCGCGATCCTCTCTGACGTGGACAGAGTGGTGAATAAAATCGTGCGTAAGCCAGCCTCGACCCTACTCTCCGTGTCTTCGTGTCTCCGTACACGCCACTCCGTGTCAGTTGGCCGGAGCGTGGGTGTTTTCACTGGTGGAGTTTTTTACCACGGAATACACGGAAACGCCCTTCGGGCGACACGGAGGGAGGCTAGGAAAAGGGGAGAAGGATTACACACTTCGGCCATATTTGGGTCACGTACTTGGGACTTGAGGGATAGAACTTAGAATTGTTCCGCACCATAATCCTAGATTCATGGGAATTCACGGCGAAACGTTCCGAGGTGAAATCGCACAATCATACTTGGCTTCTTTTGTTCTTGGGTGAGAATTCAATGCGTAAGAATTCTTTTATAATGTGTGAATTGTATAACTTGCAAATGAATCATGAAATACATTAAAAATATCATTATCCTCCACCGTGCGCAGCACATCATTGAAATTGCGCAGGTTTGTCTGGCATTCAAGTTGAACGTAGGATTTCACTTCGGAACGATTCGCCGTGAAATCTCCAGAAGTGGAAACGAAACGCAGCCTTTTCATCCACACTTATCAGAATTAGAGGTTTCGATCACGATGCGGTGAAAGGGTCGCGCGGGAGCGCGACCCTCCCGTAGGGCCGCCCCTCAGCGCCACGCGCCGAGGGCGGCGCGGGTACATTGCGCGCTGGGCCTATACCACTTCTGCGTGAGGAATGGATATGTGTGGAGGCGAGCGGACGCGCGGGCGCACATCCCTCCCGTTTGCCCTACAAGGTTGTGGTGGGATTGTGGTTGAAACATTGGGACGACATCTTTTCCCAACCTCCTTCTGTGTCCGGCGAAGCCGGTTTCCGTGTATTCCGTGGTTAACCCCCTCTACTTTCTACCACAGAACACACGGAAACGCCCTTCGGGCGACACGGAAGGAGGCCGAGGAAAGAGTGTGCTTCGCACGATCCGGCCTCTTTTTGTCATACCGGTCAGACGTGAAGCGATTGAGACGTGCGTAAGCCAACTCCTAAAACACCTCCGTGTCTTCGTGACTCCGCGCGCTCCGTGTTAACCGGCCGGAGGCTGAGGCATTCCGCATGTTGGGGTATGTATGTTGGGGTGGGCCTGTCCGCCCAGTCGGTCGCAACAAGTTGCGACCCTCCCGCGTTCGGACGCCACGCGCCGGGGGCGGCGCGGGTACAGTGCGCGCCGGGCCACGCGCCGGGGCGGCGCGGGTACATCGCGCGCCGGGCCAAACGTGCCGAGGGGTACTTCACGCGCCGGGTGACGAGCGGGACGACGCTTCGCGGGGGATTGTGGTATACTAGCAAGACCACTCCTCCAAGCGAAAGGACCGATCAATGCAGAGACGAGAATTCCTCAAGACCGGCGGCGTCGCCGGCGCCGCCGTTGCAATGCCCGCCCTCGTGAAGGCCGCCTCGGCCGACCAGAAGATCCGCATGGGCTTCATCGGCGTGGGCAACCGCGGTACGCAGGTGATGCATCTCTTCATGAACTTTCCCGACGTGGAGGTGACGGCGCTCTGCGATGTCTACGAGCCCTATCTGCACCGCCGCGAGCAGGACTTCGACCCGAAGTTCCTCGAATGGGGCCTGAAGGGGCGTCTGCCGTCCTTCACCGCGAAGGACGGTTCCCGCAAGCGGCACGAGGGGACGATCGCCGAGCGCGTCGCCGCCGGGCAGTGCCGGCTCTACACGGACTACCGCAAACTGCTGGAGGACAGGAACGTCGACGCCGTCATGATCGCGACGCCCGACCACTGGCATGCGATCATGACGATTGACGCGATCTGCGCGGGCAAGGACGTCTACTGCGAGAAGCCGCTCACGGCGACGGTCGCCGAGGGGCGGCGCATGGTGGAGGTGGAGAAGGCGCACCGGCAGGTGTGCTGCACGGGCCTCAACCGCCGTGGGTGCATCCCCTACCAGCTCCTCAAGAAGGA
Source organism: uncultured Kiritimatiellota bacterium (assembly GCA_934667295.1). Taxonomy (GTDB): domain Bacteria; phylum Verrucomicrobiota; class Kiritimatiellia; order RFP12; family UBA1067; genus RUG572. Next base: position 9,341 of record CAKULR010000021.1, on the reverse strand, counting down.
GATCGAGACGGGCAAGTACGGGACGTTCCGCATGGGGCGTGCCGCGCGCAGCTCGAACATCTTCCCGAACGGACTCGGGAAGTGCCCGCCCTGCGAGCCGCCGAAGGGGTTCGACTGGGATGCCTGGCTCGGCCCGCGCGCGTACCGTCCCTACAAGTACACGACGGCGCCGTACTTCTTCCGCTGGCATCCGGACTTTTCGAGCCAGGTCGGCAACTGGGGCGTCCACTACCTCGACGCGATGCGCTGGATGATGGGCGAGACGGCCCCGACCGCGATCACCGCCGTGGGCGCGAAGTACTTCACGGGCGACCGGAGCGACAGCGAGATCCCCGACACGATGATCTGCACCTACGAGTTCGCCTCCGGGAAGATCATGGAGTTCGACGTGTTCGAGGGCGGCCTTTCGCGTCCGGTCTTCAGGCGCGAGCTGGAACTCTCCAGCGGCGACGCGGCCGTCTACGCCTCGCAGAGCGGCTGGGAGATCCATCCGGTGAAGGGGCGCGAGTTCAACAACCCGCGCGGACCGAAGTTCGCCGAGAAGAAGTACGAGCACAAGGAGGCACTGCTGGACGACGGGTCCGCCGCGAGCTGCACGAACAACGTCATCCGCGACTTCCTGGACCGCGTGAAGGACCGCGGCACATGCCTCTGCTCGCTGGAGGAGGGGCACCGCTCCACGTCCTTCGCGCACCTCGCGAACATCGCCTACCAGATGCGGCAGCGCCTGGAGTGGGATCCCGTCGCCGAGAAGTTCACGTACTGCCCGAAGGCGAACGAGCTGCTGCACTACGCCTACCGTCCGGGATACCGTCTCGGCTGAGTTTCAACGAATCGTCTTGCGGCCGCGTCCGTGGGCGCGGCCCGGAGAAAGGAGTTCCGTCTATGGCATGTTCCCTGTTGCGCGGCCTGTTGGCAACGTGTGTTCTGGCGTGTGCGGCGGGTGTCCGCGCGGAGACGATGACCCTGCGCGGGCGGGCGCTTGACGCTCTGAACGGGCAGACCGTCACGGTGCTGGGCGGCGACAACATCCCGCACCTCGTGCGCCTTGCCGGCATCGACACGTTGCCGAAGACGGAGCCGTGGGGCGCGAAGGCGAAGAAGTTCCTCGACGGCCTCGTCGCGCGCGAGGACGTGCGCGTGAGCTGGAGCCGCCGCAGCGAGCTGGGCTATCCCTGGGGGACGGTCCTCGTGGGGCGGAAGGATCCCGCCCTCGCGCTCCTGAAGGCCGGCCTCGCCTGGCGCTGCGCGCAGGTCCCCACGCCGCCCGCCTACGCGAAGGCCGAGGCGGCCGCGAAGACGGCGAAGCGCGGCATGTGGGCGGACGCGGCGGTGGAGGTGCCGGACGAGGCGGCGCGCCATCCGCAGCCGCCGGACGCCGTGACCACGGCAACCCCGAAATCGAAGAACGGAAAGAAGTGAAGGTGACGCGGATGATGGACTGGGCGAACGTGAAACGGTGGTTCCTGGGGATGTTCTGCGCGGCGGCCTGCGCCGTCCACGCGGAGGCGGTTTCGTTCACGGTGGAGACGGACCACACGAACGCGCTCTACCGCTGCGGCGAGGAGGCGGTGTTCACCGTCACCGCGCGCGGCGCCACGGGCGCGGTGCTGCGGGCCGGGACGCTCGGGGCGACGATCGACAACTTCGGCAATCGGAAGATTGCGGAGCGGACCATCGACCTCGCGCAGGAGAACCCGTTCGTCCTGAAGGCGACGCAGACGGTTCCCGGTTTCCTGCGCCTCCAGGTGAAGAGCCGCACGAAGGGCCTGGAGGTCGGGGCGAACAAGGGGCAGGGCGGTCCGTTCGTCTGGGGCGTCGCGTACGAGCCGGAGAAGATCCAGCCGGGCGCGGCGCGTCCGGCGGACTTCGACGCCTTCTGGGCGCACGCGGTGAAGACGCTCGACGAGACGGTGCCCGTCGACGCGCGGCTGGAGGAGATTCCCGCGAAGTCCAACGCGCAGCGTACGTACTACAGGGTGAGCTTCGCCTCCGTCGGCGGACGGCGCGTCTGGGGCTGGCTCTCGCTGCCGAAGGGGAAGGGGCCGTTCCCCGTGGAGGTGAGCGTGCCGGGCGCGGGCATCGGCGCGACGGGGACGGGCGGCGACGGACGGCGCATCTCGCTCACGATGAACGTCCACAGCTATCCGCAGCCGGAAACGCCCGAGGCGCGCAAGGCGGCCTACCGGGCGCAGGACGCGGAGTACGCCGCGCCGCGCGGCGTGGCGCGCTACTGCCAGGCGGGCATCCACGAGTCGCGCGAGGCGTACTTCTACTACGCCTCGCTGCTCGGCATCAACCGCGCCGTCAACTGGCTCTGGGCGCGTCCCGAGGTGGACCGCACGCGCTTCACCTATTCGGGCACGTCGCAGGGCGGCGGCTTCGGGCTCATGCTCACGGGGCTCAACGGACACTTCACGCGCAGCTGCATCTTCGTGCCGGCGATCACGGACCTGCTCGGCTTCCGCCAGGACGACCGCCAGAGCGGGTGGCCCCAAATCGTCGAGGCGCAGAAGCCGGAGAACCGGGCGGCGGCCGAGAGGTGGGCACCGTACTTCGACGGCGTCCACTTCGCCGCGCGCATCACCTGCCCCGTGCGCCTCGTCGCGGGCTTCGCGGATACGGTCTGCACGCCGTGCGGCGTCTACGCGGCCTACAACGCGATTCCCGCGCGGGACAAGAGGATCTACAACGGCCTCGGCATGGGCCACGGCGTCTACCCCGCGTTCTACCGCGAGCTGGGCGCCTGGCAGCGCGCCGAGACGGCGGAGGTGCGCATCCGCCGGGGGACGCCGAAGAAGACGGTGCGCACCGAGACGCGCGCCGTCGACCTGCAGCCGCTCGCCGGCGGGGGCTTCCGCTTCACCCTGCCGAAGGGGGAGATCCCGGCGGACGCCTGGAGCGTGGAGGTGGTGCCGCCGTTCATGCGCGCGCGGAAAGGCGACGACGGCTACTGGATCCAGGCGCGCGGCACGTACGGGTGTCTCGACCAGGACGACGGCGTCTACGTGAAGGACCGCCAGCTCATGCCCGTCTTCGGGCTCAAGCGGGGCGACACGCTCTGGTACGGCCACGTGAAGACCTGGCGCTTCGACTACGACTTCGTGACCGTCGCGCAGAAGGGGGCCTATGAGACGTTCCCCCGGTTCCGCTACGACCGGGTGCGCGGCTTCTTCACGAACGTCTACGACGACATCGTGGTCGACTACCGTCCGCTCACGGGCGCGGCGGCCGACTACAACGGCCTCGCCCACGCCTACCGGGCGTACCAGCTGGAGCGGGGCGCCGTGCGGACGATCAAGGACCGCCTGAAGGACAGCCCCGAACTCGCCTACCTCTGCGACGCGATCGTCGTGCGCATCCAGACGCACGCCGCGAAGCCGATTCCCGACGCGCAGGACGCGAAGCACTTCTTCAGGCGCGGCGAGGAGCCGCCGGTCGTCGTCCACATGCCCTTCGGCGTGACGGAGGAGTTCCTGCAGGCGCTCAAGGACGCGGGTGTGGACAAGCTCTCGATCTGCTCGGCGGGCTGGCAGGACGGCGGCTACGACGGGCGCGTGCCGGGGCACTTCCCCGTTGGCGCGGAGGCGGGCGGCGCGGAGGCGTTCGGGCGGCTGGTCGAGAAGGCCCGGAAGCTCGGCTACCAGTTCGCGCTCCACGCGAGCAACACGGACGGCTACATGTGCTCGCGCCTCTGGAGCGAGGACTGGGTGTGCAAGCGTGCGGACGGCGCGCTCGACAGGGGCGGGCTCTGGGCCGGCGGCCAGTGCTACTGGGTGTGCCAGAAGTACGCCTGGGAGCATTGGCTGCCGCAGGAGATGAAGGAGATGGCGGCCCTCGGCATTCGCGGCCCGCACTACATCGACGTCTACTCCGCGACCTATCCGCAGCGCTGCGGCGACCCGAAGCACCCCTGCACGCCGGAGCAGATGTCCGCGTTCCAGAACCGCATCCTCGCGGAGGGGCGGCGCCTGATGGGCGGCGCGGCGAGCGAGTCCGGCTACGACCATGTGGCGGGCAACCTCGACTACATCAACTACGTCGAACGCGACCTCAAGCTGCTGGACGAGGGCAAGCTGCCGAAGCTCGCGACGGGTGTCTATCCGCTCTGGGAGCTCGTCTACCACGGCATCATCCTGTACACGCCGGACCGTTGGTGCCAGAACCACACGCGCGGCAAGTGCCTCTACAGGCTGGAGAAGAGCGGCGACCCGCGCTGGATGGAGGGCGACGGCGTGGAGGACCCGCGCGTCGCGCTCAAGATCGTGGAGTTCGGCGGCCGCCCGATCTTCTACACCTACAAGTTCGCGGACGTGCCGCGCATCAAGAAGGCCTGGGACGAGTTCGTGCCCGTGCGCCACCTCCAGAAGGAGCAGATGACGCGCCACGACACGCTCGCGCCCGGCGTCTTCCTCACGTCGTTCGGCGACGGCTCGCAGATTGTCTCGAACTACGGCGCCGCGCCGTATGACTGGAAGGGACAGGCCGTGGGGCCGGTCAGCTATCTGCTCGTGAATCCGGACGGGTCCGTGTACCGTCCCCGTCCGTTTGTGGAGGGTTGCGCAAAGTGAACGAATCATCCTTCTTCCAGGATCTCGCCGTCATGCTGGCGGTGGTGGGCTGCGTCTCGATCCTCTTCGCGCGCTACCACTTGCCGAAGGTGATCGGCTACCTGCTCGCGGGCGTCCTCATGAGCGAGCACCCGTGGGGCGGGTCGTTCCTCGTGGACCCGAAGTCCATCGGCGCCATCGGGCAGCTCGGCATCGTGTTCCTCATGTTCACGCTGGGCCTGGAGTTCAGCGCGGGCGAGATGCAGAAGATCAAGCACGTGACGGTGCCCACGGCGCTCTTCGACTCGGTGGTGATGATCTGGCTCGGCTACACCGTGGGGCGCAACCTGCTCGGGTGGAACCACGTACAGTCCCTCTTCCTCGGCGCGGCGATCTGCGACTCCGCGACGACGCTCCTCGCGAAGACGATCGAGGAGATGAAGTGGAGCGATCGGCCCTTCGTGCGGTTCATCTTCGGCACGACGATCTGCGAGGACATCCTCTGCGTCGGCATCATCGCGCTCATCACGGGCGTCGCGACCGGGAAGGGGATGAGACTCGGGGCCGTGGGCGTCTCCCTCGGAGGGCTCCTCCTCTTCTTCATCGGCGTCGTCGTCTTCGGGCTCATCCTCGTGCCGCGCCTCCTGAACCGGGTGGGGCGCATGAAGGACGACGAGGCGCTGCTCCTCGCGCTCCTCGGGTGCTGCTTCCTCGTGAGCTACATCGCCTACAAGCTCGACTACTCGCTTGCGCTGGGGGCGTTCCTGGTGGGCATCCTCGGCGCCTCGACGGAGGTGCGGAACCGCCTGCACGAACTGGCGGCACCGCTCCGGAACATGTTCGCGGCCGTCTTCTTCGTGACGATCGGCCTGTTGGTCGACCCGGCGGTCTGCCTGCGGCACCTGCCCGTCATCCTCGGCCTCGCGCTCCTCGTGATCGTCGGCAAGGGGGTGAACTGCTTCACGATGTCGATCCTCACGGGGCAGCGGCTGAAGGACGCGATCCAGACGGGGTTCGGGCTCGCGCAGATCGGCGAGTTCGCGTTCATGGTGGCGCTCATCTACATGACCTGCACGGGCGACATGTCGAACCCGATGTACCAGATCGTGGTGGGCGTCTCGCTGCTGACGACGGTCCTCAACCCCGTCATGCTGCGCCTCTCCGACCCCGTGGGCGACTGGTGCGAGCGGCACCTGCCCGCGCGCGTGAGCGGCTGGCTCTCGGCGTACAACGCCTGGCTCACGCGCTTCCGCACGGCGGCGGTGCCGTCCCGCCTGCAGCAGCACCTGCGCTCGCGCGTCGTGTGGCTCGGCGTGATCGCCGCGCTGAACCTCGGCGTGGAGATTGCCGCGAGCATGCTCAGCGGCGTGGACTACGGGGCGTTCTCGACGTTCTTCGAGGCGCACAAGCGCCTTATCTTCTGCCTCGGCGCGAACCTCTTCTTCATCTCGATGCTCGCGCCGGTGGTGGGCCTCGCCCAGTCGCTGGGGCGCGACATCGCGGCCGTCCTCACGGGCATCCACCAGACGAAGCGGTGGAAGACCGCCGTCCGGCGCGTCGTCACGTTCTTCACCGTGCTGCTCGTCGTGCTGCTCGCCTTCGCGCAGATCGTGATGATGAACGTGAACCTGATGCCGGAGCATCCGCTCGTGCGGGGCGTCGTGTGGGTGCTGCTGGCGGGCGTGGCCGTGTTCGGCTGGAAGTTCTTCCGGCGCGCGGGGCGCCAGGCGGGGTACCGCTTCAACGAGGCGCTGGTGGCGGAGAAGCGGCGCGAGCGGCGGCGGAAGACGCCGGATGCCGGGAAGTCGGTCACGCTCACGGTGCCGGGCGACTACTATTCGTACCTGAAGATCCCGCCCGGCTCGCCCGCCGTCGGCGAGACGATCAAGTCGCTTGACATCCGCGCGAGGACGGGGGCGAGCGTCGTCGCGATCCGGCGGGGCGCGGACCTCTTCCGCAACCCCGGCGCGAACTGGTGCTTCGAGCCGGACGACGAGGCGCGCGTGATCGGCGAGCCCGACCAGCTCGCCGCCCTGCGCCGCATGTTCGACGTGCCCCAGTCCGACGGCACGAAGGGTTGATGTTGGCATGGACATACCGCTCTTCAAGCTTGTTTCGGACTTCAGGCCGATGGGCGACCAGCCCGAGGCCATCGACGCGCTCGTGCGCGGGCTCGCGCGCGGCGAGGACCGCCTTATCCTCCAGGGCGTCACCGGCAGCGGCAAGACGTTCACGATGGCGAACCTCATCCAGCGCTGGAACCGCCCCACGCTCGTCCTCTCCCACAACAAGACGCTCGCCGCGCAGCTCTTCACCGAACTGAAGGGTTTCTTCCCCGAGAACGCCGTCGAGTACTTCATCAGCTACTACGACTACTACCAGCCCGAGGCGTACATCCCCCAGACGGACACCTACATCGAGAAGGACGCCGCCGTCAACGAGGAGATCGAACGCTACCGCCTCGCCGCGACGAACGCGCTCATCGCCCGGCGCGACGTGATCGTCGTCGCCTCCGTGAGCTGCATCTACGGCCTCGGCGAATCGACCGAATACCGCGACCTCGCCGTGAAGTTCGCCGTCGGGGACACGTGCGGGCGCGGCGACCTCGTCGCGCGCCTCGTCGCCGCGCAGTACACGCGCAACGACCTCGACTACGCACCCGGCAACTTCCGCGTGCGCGGCGACACGGTGGACATCTTCCCCGCCTACGCGACGGAGGGGATCCGCGTCGACTTCTTCGGCGACGAGATCGACTCCATCCACGCGCTCTCGGTGCCCGACTTCCGCATGGGCGTCGCGATGCCCGCCGCCGTCGTCACGCCCGCCAAGCAGTTCGTGATGCCGAAGGACAAGATGGAGGCCGCCTACGGGCGCATCGAGACGGAGCTGAAGGAGCGGCTTGCGTACTTCGAGGGCGCGAAGAAGTACCTGGAGGCGCAGCGCCTCCGCGAGCGCACCGAGTACGACATCGAGATGATGCGGCAGCTCGGGTACTGCAACGGCATCGAGAACTACTCGCGTCCGCTCACCGGGCGCGCGCCGGGCGAACCGCCGGAATGCCTGCTCGACTACTTCCCGGACGACTTCCTCACGATCATCGACGAGAGCCACGTCGCCGTGCCGCAGCTGCGGGCGATGTACAACGGCGACCAGGCGCGCAAGCAGAAGCTCGTCGATTACGGCTTCCGCCTGCCGAGCGCGAAGGACAACCGTCCGCTCACCTTCCCCGAGTTCGAGAGGAAGGTCCACCAGATCGTCTTCACGAGCGCGACGCCGGGGGACTACGAGTACGGCGTCGCGAAGACCGTCGCCGAGCAGGTGATCCGCCCGACCGGCCTCCTCGATCCCGAGATCGAGCTGCGTCCGCTCAAGGGGCAGATCGACGACCTCATGGCGGAGATCCGCGCCGTCGCGGCGAAGGGCGACCGCGTGCTCGTGACGACGCTCACGAAGCGGAGCGCGGAGGACCTGACGGCCTACCTCCACGAGACGGGGCTGCGCGTCGAGTACCTGCACAGCGGCATCGACGCCCTGGAGCGCGTCGCGATCCTCGGCCGCCTCCGCAAGGGCGAGTTCGACTGCCTGATCGGCATCAACCTGCTGCGCGAGGGCCTGGACTTCCCGGAGGTCGCGCTCGTCGCGATCCTCGATGCGGACAAGGAGGGCGTCCTGCGCGCCACCACCTCGCTCGTGCAGACGGCGGGCCGCTGCGCCCGCCACGTGAACGGCCGCGTCATCCTCTACTGCGACCACGAGACGGACGCCATCCGCGACCTCCTCCGCATCACGCGCAGCCACCGGAAACGGCAGATCGCCTACAACACCGCGCACCACATCACGCCGAAGAGCGTGAAGCGCGCCCTCAACGAGACGGCCTACGTCTACTCCGAGGCGCGGAAGACCGAATACGCCGCCGTGGCCGAGAAGCCCGAGACGTACGACGTCGAGGAGACGATCGCCGCCCTCCAGGAGGAGATGCTGCAGGCGGCCGACGCGCTGGAGTTCGAGCGCGCCGCCTACCTCCGCGACCAGATCGCGAAGCTGCGGAAGAAGAAGTCATAGGTTTTCCGTTTGGCGAAACGGCGTACCCCCGCGCAGGAGCGCGCCCCTCCCGGCTCACACTGTTGGACGCCACGCGCCGAGGGCGGCGCGGGTACTTCGCGCGCCGGGTCGCTGCTTCGCGTCCGGACTCGTTGCGTACGGGAGGGAGGGTCGCGCTCCTGCGCGACCGTTGCCCCGTTGTCCCCTCCGGTGGATTCACGGTTGACAGGTCCTGGGCTTGCATGTTAATGTAATGCCGTTTCTCCGTTCCCCCCTAGTCCCGCGTGGTAGAAGCAAAGGAAGGTCCACATGAAGAGTCTTCTGTCGGTCTTGTCCGTGACGGTCCTGGCGGCGCCGCTCTGCGCCCTCGCAGGAATCGTGGTGGAGCCGTCGTTCGCCGACCTCGGGGCGGTGCGGACGGCGGAGCGCCCGGTCCGCGCGTTCGCCCTGCGGAACGACGGGACGAACGCCGTGCGGCTGACCGAGCTCGTGCGGACGTGCGTCTGCGGGACGCCCACCGTCGAAAAGCGGCAACTGGCCCCCGGCGAGGGAACGACGCTGCGCCTGGCGCTCGATCCGTCGGTGCTGCCGGACGGGCCGTTCCTGAAGACGTTCTACGTCCGAACGGACGATCCGCAGACGCCCGTTGTCGATGTGACGGTGCGGGGCGAGGGCGGTCCCGAGGGGCGTGTCGCGCCGTCCCGGCGCATCCACCTGGACGCGGAGGCCTCCCCCGCCGTCTTCGAGGTC
>CAKULR010000020.1 GCA_934667295.1 uncultured Kiritimatiellota bacterium | reverse complement strand
GACCGCCTCGGGGAGGGAATCACCATCTTCCCCGTTCCAGGCGCGCACGCAGACCGGCGCAAGCTCCCAGTCCAGGGCGATGAGGCGCGTCCGTTCCACCGGGGCCGGATTCGCGGCGTCGCGGCAGAGGAGCGCCGGACGGCGCGCACGGACTTCGGAGGCGATTTCCCGCCAGGACGAGACATGGGGCTGGACCGGGGGATCCAGCAGCCGCCGCGCGAACGACCAGCCGTTTACGCAGCAGCCCGCCAGGGCGACACACAGGGCAAGCCGGCCGACCAGGGCCGGCGATGACCACACGCCTCCCATCACCGCTCCGGAAGGACCGTCAGCTGCCGCAGGGCCAGGGGGCCCGTCCCCGGCTCGATCACCCGGACGCGGAGGAAACGGACGGGGACGCCCTGCGAGAAGCGGCAGGTGGGCGACTTCGCGGTGAGCCTCCCCGCGCGCCGCCAGGTCCGGCCGTCGTCGGAGACCTCCACGACGGCGCCGAACGCGGAAACGCCCTCCGCCCTTCCCGCGACGAGGCAGAACCCACCGACCACGGGGTGGGCGAACGCGGCCTGCCACCAGTCGCCGCGCGCGGCGGGGCGCGCCGCCACGTACCCGGTCGTCGCCAGGCCGTCGACGACGCGCCCGGGGCCGCACCCATCGTCGGCGCCGGGGACGTTCGCGGTACAGCGCGCGTCGGCGAGCGGAAGCGGGGCGTGTCCCGCGCCCGGCGCGGCGTCCGCGAGGGACTTGGAGAACATCCACGTCCAGACCTCCTCCTCCCGCCAGGCGGCCGTCCAGGCGTCGTGCCCCCCGGCCGGATAGCTTCCGATGCGGAAGTCGCCGCCCGCGCCGTTCACGGCGGCCCCGAAGCGCACCAGGCCGGCGAGGTCGATTCCGTGCGCGCGGTAGTCGCCCTCGTTGTGGAAATGCCACCAGTTCCCCGGCGAGCGCCCGTCGAAGTACTCGAACCCGGGCGGCAGGGCGGCGATCGGAAGGACGGCGGCGAACGTGCCCGGGTAGTGGAGGGCGAGCGCGTAGACGCCGTTGCCCCCGTACGAGAAGCCCGTGGCGTAGATCCGGTTCGTGTCCACGGGCGGGCGCACGTGCCGCGCGGCGACGGCCCGCACGAGCCCGTACAGCAGGCGCTGGTTGGAGGAGGGCGAGCCGGGCATCCCGCCCAGGAGCGTCGTCGCCGAGGGCGGCGGGGCGATCGCGAGCAAGTGGCAGGGACGGCGCGCCTGGAAGTCGGCGGAGGCCACGCGGTCGAACAGGGCGCGCTGGCGGAAGAGGCGGGCCGGCGTGTCGCCGCGCTCCCCGCTGCCGGGGATGTAGACGAGCAGCGGCTCCGGCCTCCCGGCCCTCGACCGGGGCGTGAGGAGGAGCGCCGAGACGCCGTTCGTCCCCTCGCGGTAGCGCACCGCGCGGAAGCCGTAGCGCGCCATCCGCCGCCGCAGCGCGTGCGACGGTGTAAAGTCGGACAGCTCGCCCGTGGCGGCGGCGCCCTCCGCCCGGATGGACGGAGCCGCGAGACACGCCACGAGGGCAATTCGGACAATCCGGCACATCCCGACGCCCCTCACATCCTGAACAGGAGTTCAAATCTTACGGGGACCTCGCGTTCGAGCTTCCCGTCGACATCGTCAAACGAAGACGGTTCCCCGTTCATCTCGAAGCGGTAGATGCGTCCACGGTAGGTCGGGCCACGTTCCGTATCGAAGGTCGTCTCGGTCTGCCGGGTGTTCCCGTTCAGGTAGTACCGGGCGATGAAACAGACATTCGAGATTTCCTCCCTCCCACTCCACATGCCCTTTTCGTCGAAAAGCCATGTCTCGCTTCGTTTCACCCCGTCCTGCCACTGGAACGCACGCAGGATACGGAGACCGGTCCCCGCGAAGCCGGCATTGACGATTTCACCATCAAGTTCGTTCGTCACCGTACACCAGTGGAAATTCCTGTCGGAATAGTCCTCCCGGAAGATTTCCTTCCGCTTGAAGATCCCACCGTCGAGGAACTCATGCCGGCGGCAAACCTGAAGGCCCCGTTCACGCAGCCGGTCGGCCCTCTCCCGCTGTCCCCGCGCGGCATCCCGCCACTCGCCGGATTGCAGCGGCAACAGCGTGGAGACCAGAACAATCACGGATAGTAAGAGGTTTTTCATTCTACGTCCTTTCTGTTCCAGTATCAGGCCACACGATAACGGGAAGTACATTATTGTGTAGGACAGGATTAATGTGGGTACGAAACGGGAGGGACGCGCTTGTCGCGTCCGTTCACACAACCGCGCAGGAGGACGGCCCTCCCCTGCGCACATTAACTCTGCCCAGTGCCCAGCACGTTAACATACGGAATCTCCGATTATCTTTCAAGCAGTCGCTCAAGCGAGAAGGGAACGGGAATTCATACACATCAAGACCCCGTGTACACCGGGAGGGACGCAATTCATTGCGTCCGTGTCCTCGTCCGGTCGCAACAAGTTGCGACCCTCCCGCACGCAGTACGTCCTCGGGGAGGATCGCGCTCCTGCGCGACCGTTCGGACACCACGCGCCGAGGGCGGCGCGGGTACTTCGCGCGCCGGGCAGACAGATCGCGCGGGAGCAGGTCTTTCCCGGTATCGTTCACTTCCAGACTTCCGGTGTCCTTCATTTTCTGAACAGGAGCTCGACCTTCACGGGGGCCTCGCGTTCGAGTATTCCGTCGACGTCGTCAAACGAAGACGGCTCCCCGTCCATGTCGAAGAAATACATGCGCCCACGGTAGACCGGGCCGCGTTCCGTACGGACGATCGTCTCGGTCTCCCGGGTGTTCCCGTTCAGGTAGTACAGGGCGCTGAAGCAGACATTCGAAACCTCATCCATCCCGTTCCACATGCCCCTTTCGTCGAAATGCCACGTCACGTCTCGTTTCTTCACCCCATCCCGCCACTGGAACGCACTCAGGATGCAGAGATTTGTCCCCTTGAAACAGGCTTTGACGATTTCCCCGTCGAGTGCGTTCGTCACCGTACATCGGCGTAAGCCCTTAATGTGCAAATCATCGGTGAGAACTCCTTTCCGATTGAAGAATCCCTCGTCTAAGAACGCATACTGGCGGCAGATCTGGAGGCCCCGTTCACGCAGCCGGTCGGCCCTCTCCCGCTGTCCCCGCGCGGCATCCCGCCACTCGCCGGATTGCAGCGGCAACAGCGTGGAGACCGACATGGCTGCGAAGAATAGATACTCTTTCATTTTTTTCATTTTCATTTCATGCTCCTATTTCATGTTCCTGAGATCGACCCCAAGACCGTAGGCTGTTGGGCCAAGGTGTATTTTGAGAGTTGTATTCGTACGAATGGGCGTTAACAGGAAGGCTTCAGGCGATGTATAGGCATACCATCCAAATTCTGTCAGAGGCAATTGAATTCCTACCGCCGCCGCAACATCGGCAACTGCATGGACACAATTGTAGTCAACGGCATGATAGGACAAATCTCCAGCCGAGATAAGGTTACTCAATTCGCGTGCCTTTGCAACACCTCTTAAAAAATCTTCCTTCGTCAGGCGCCAAGTTTTACAGGCATCTACATTCTTATTTGGATCTGGAGACGCATACACCCCACCAATCCCAACAGGGATCAGCTCCACCGTCTCACCATCATCATCTTCCTTAAAGTTGACACATCTATTATTCTTAGGGTAGAACCCCGCCGTCACGCCCACCAACTTTCGCTCTTCTTCGTTCAGAACATCAACTGGGCTACAGGAAAACTTCCAATAGGCATGTCCCACATCATAGTGGAACCCTCCGCCTTCACGTTCAGTTATGACCAACGGCGCATTGACCGACCCGTCCCCCGGCATGTCGACGTTCACGGTGAACGTGTACGCGCAGACCGTGACGCACACGCGGTCCACCGCCCCGCTTGGAAGATGCCGCACCGTGATGGCCTGGTCCCCCCTCGCGGAAGACGGCGCATGGCCGTGGACGAAGAAGGACTTGTCCTTCAGGTCGCTGACCCAGTAGTAACGCGAAGCGGCGACATAGGAATTCCCCCTTTTCTCGTAGACAAGCTTCTCGGGGGCCTCGACCTCAATCCTGCCCGTGACGTCGTCGGGTTCACATGTGATCGTCAACGGCACGAGGGCCGCACGTGCCTCCGACGACAGCGAACCGCTCGCCGTGTCCGGGAAATAGGGGATTTCCAGCCCCAGCGTCTCCTCCTCCTCTTCGGAGACGTTCGGAAGCTGGACGTCGAGCTTCACAACCGTGAAGTTGGTCGTACAGGTCGCCGTATCGGATTGTTCCCCCCTGCGGATCGTCGCGGAGACTGACAGCCTCTCGGCGTCGATCCGCGTGCTGGCGCGGTCGGGATCCTGTGCACGGACGGAAACGGTGGGGTCCGTCACACCGCTTGCGAACATGCAGATGCCGCATTCGGTCCATTCATACTCACACTCGACAGGCGCAATTCCCGCGAGGGACACCTGGTATTCCCTCACGATCGATTCCGAATATCGGCCTTCATCCGTACGGTCGAGCCCGAACAGTCTGTTGCAGGGGGAGAATTCGAGGCGTCGGATGTAAAGCTGCGTCTCGCCCGTCCGCCGGTTGGTACACTGCTCGCAGGAATCGCAGGTCGCCTTCGCCTGGAACAGGACCTTCTGCAGTTTGTTCGCGGCCTCGACCCGCCCGCTCCAGAACCGTTTCGACACGGCCGGCTTCCCGGGACCGGTCGCACGCCACTCCCACTGCAGGGTTTTCTCGTACACCTCCTCGGTCTTGCCGGGATTCGGCACGGTCTTGCAGACGGGGCAGGGGCTGTACGTGGTGGTCCGCCGATGGAGGCCCGGCGAGAGGGTTTCCACCGACGCCGACGCGCTGACGAAGACGTCCTTTTCCGGGGCCGTATACAGCCGCAGTACATCGTCGCTGGCATGGACCTTGAAGTCCGGCTTCACCTCGTGTACGTCGCGCACCGCAGCCGCGAACGTGCAGTCCTCCCAGGTGATCTCGGTCTCGTCCTCCCCCAGGTCGGACCGGACCCTGTGCCGTGACGGAGCCGGGCCGGAGGTGGTGAGGGTGGCGAGCGGGAACACGATCTCTCGCTTCCCCGACGCGAACCGCCATCCCGGCCGGGCCGTCACCCTGACCTTGGCGTCCTTCGCCGCACCGACGCGGGAGACGTGGAACCCCGCGTCCCCCGTCCCCGTCACGCGCACGCCGGGCGCGTCGACGACCACGAACCCGTTCGTGACGACCGCGCCGGACAGCCTCCCGCAGCACAGGAGGAGCGCGGCGCAGAACACCAAGCCCCCATGCGTCCACAGACCGTCAATTTTCGTCTTTTCCAGCATCCACATTCCCATCCTCCACATGTTGAAGTACACATCCACGTCCTGAAAACGCCCCTACAATATCATAGAAGGTGAAAATCCGTCAAGTACGTTTTTATGAATTCATATACGTTCCCAAAACACATTTTCAATTCCGGGTCCACAGGCGCGACATTCCCGGTAGGGCGCGACGTCCTCGGCGCGCCGCGTCCAAGGGGACCCCCACGAGGCCCATTCCAGAGCGCGGGCCGCCGAGGACGTCGGCCCCTACCACCGGCCTGCGATGCGAGAAGGTCAGAAGCGCGGCAGCTTCGCGCGCGAGTCGGCCATGCCGCCGATGCGGTTACGCAGCTTCCAGATCCGGTCGTGCTCCTCGCGCAGGAAGCGGAGGCGCTTCTCGTCGCGGCGGTTACACGCCGCATCGACGAGGTTCGCCATGTACACGATCTCCTGCGCCCACACGTTCGGATAGGCCCCGCCCGCGTAGGCGGCGGCCGCGTGGCGGCACCCCTCGGCAATCGCCGAGATCTCGGCGAGGACGGGTTCCGTCAGGCCCGGGTGGCGCGAGTAGCCCCGGTCGTTCGCGAGGATGCGGAAGAGCTCGCTCGCGTTCGCGCGGAGCGCGCCGCCGCGCAGATAGAGCGTGCCGAGGCGCAGGAGCGTGCCGCCGAGTGGCACGCCCATGATGCCGTTAAGGGCCGATTCGAGATCCATCTTCGCGGCGGAGGCGCCCTCGTGCGCGAGCATGCCGCCGAAGACGAGTCCGGGCAGGGACACCGCGAGCGGTTGCCAGTGCCCGCCGTCGCCCCAGTCCGCGACGAGGAACCCACGCGCGCCGTGGAGCCGTCCCGCGCGTTCGGCGGCGATCATGTTCTCGCGCATGTTCTCGACGCGGCCGGCGAGCGAGTTCCACGCGCTCGTGCCGGGGCAGACATAGAAGTCGAGCCCGGCGGCGCGGAACTTCGCGGCCTCCTCGCCGAACGGATGGTTGCCCTCGTAGCCCCAGTCGAGGGCGATGAGGTCCTTCGGCAGCTCGGGGACGAGCTCGGGATGCTTCAGGATCACGTCGCCCCAGAACATCGGCCGCTTTCCGTGCTTCCGCGCGAGGGCGGCGACCTGTTTGAGGAAATCGAGGTAGACGCGGCCCGCGCCCCGTTCCCGCACGGCGGCGGCGCTGCGCCCCCCGCCCAGGAGGTCGAAGGTCTCGTCGCAGCCGATGTTGAAGAGGCCGGAGGCGAAGTTCGGCAGCAGTTCGGCGTAGAGGCCGTCCAGGAACGCGAGCGACGCGGGATCCGTCGGGCAGAGCGTCGTCGGGTCCTTCTTGAAGCCGCCCCACGGCAGGGGCGCCCCGCCCTGCGGCAGTTCCGCCAGATGGTTGTAGGCGGGCTTCACCAGCCAGCGTTCGAGGTGCCCGAAGGAGTTCTGGTTCGGCACGAGGTCGATGCCCCGGAGCGCGCAGTAGGCGTCCAGCTCGCGGATCTCCTCCGCCGTGAGCGGCGAGGCCGCCTCCCAGACGTCCCGGTGCGCCGAATAGGCGAACGTGTGCTCGGTGTAGAGCTGGAACTGGTTGTACTCGAACTTCGCGAGCAGGTCAACGATCAGGCGGAGCGTCCCCATCGTCGGGACCTTGTCCCGACTGATGTCGAGCATGTAGGCACGGACGTCAAACATCGGCAGCGCCCGCCTCCCCTCACGCCCACTCGACCTTCGCGCCGTCGGACCGGTTCACGCACCGCGCGTAGTCCACGGCGGGCTCGCCAAAGAGCATCGCGTGGAACGGCGCGCCGCGCGGGATGCCGAAGAGGCCGGCGACCTCGGGCACGGCCTCGATGATGTGCGTGAGGAAGCCGAACCACGTCGTGCCGATGCCGTTCGCCTGCGCGAGCAGGTCGAAGTAGGCGCACGCCGCATCGCAGTCCACCTGCGGCGTGACGGCCTTCGGGTCGCCGAAGACGATGAGGACGTGCGGCGCGCCCCGGAAGAAGACGTCCACCTCGGGGTGCTTCTTCCAGCCACCGACGATTTTCCGCATGTTCTCGGGAAGCTGCTCCAGGTGCGCCGCCAGCATCTCCATCATCGCCTGGCGCAGTTCCGCCATCTTCGCGGCACCCTCCACGACGCGGAACGTGAGGTGGCGCACGTTGCATCCGGTCGGCACGTACTTGAGCGTTTCCAGCAGCTCCGCGATCTCGCCGCGCGGGATGTCCACCTTCACGAACTGCCGGATCGACCGGCGCGACCGCAGCAGGTTCGCCAGTTCGTTCGGCGGGGGGATCGGCATCTGCGCAAGCGGCATGCAGGCGTCCGCGCCCATGCCGTTGACCGTCACCGCGCCCTCGGGGCACACCGCGAGGCAGTGCTGGCAGTTCATGCACTGCCCCTCCCGGCCTTCGCGCACGACGGGCCGGCCGTCCTTCATCGCGAGGACGCCGAACCCGCAGTCCCGCACGCACGCACCGCAGCCCCTGCAGAGGGCGCTCACCTTGAATTCCATCTTCCGTCTCCTTTTCCTGAAAACCTCACTCCCGCACGATCCGCAGCCGGTCGATCACGCCCCGCCCGGATGAACGTCCGTCGCGGTTGACGTCGTCGAACACGGTCGCGCGCACAAGTTCCTGCGGCGCCGTGCCGCGCACCTTCAGCCCCTCGACCGTCACCTCGCCGACACGGCAGGAGACGTAGGGGTCGAAGATCTCCATGCCCGCCGCGCCGTCCTTCCCCGGGAAGAAGCAGGACTTCGGCCCCACCACCGCGAGGTGCGAAAGCGGGAAGCGGTCGAGATGGAAGGTGATGTCGATGTTCCTGAAGTGGACGGACGACAGGTCCGCGCCGAACTCGAAGGCCCCGAAGTGCCCGCGCACCGGCTCCGAGTCGCGGTACTGCCCCATGCAGTCGATCGGATGCGCGAGGTCGATCTCGATGTCCTCGAAGAAGAGGTTGCCCCCGGTGCCGACCTCCGCCCACTCCGGCTCCGTGCCGATCCGGTAGCGCGGCGTCTGCAGATACATCTTGAAGGTCATGATGCCCTTCACGCGGCGGAAGACGACGTTGGAGACCGCGCAGTCGACGATCGCGCCGTCCGCATACCGGTACTTCGCCGGCTGGATGCGGATGGCGGGGTAGCCGCCGCCCACGAGTTCAAGGTCCTCGCAGAGGATGTTCCGCTGCGGACCGAAGTTGACGGACGAGTTGAGCCAGTCGTAGGCGTTCAGCGCGACGAGGTCGTCCCCCACGCCGCCGCGCACGTCGCGCACATGGACCTCGGAGAGGTTTCCGTTCAGGTGCAGCCCGTCCGCATGGCACGTCTCGAAGCGGATGCGTTCGTAGCGGTGGCCCGCGCCGTCGCCCGCCTGAACGGCAAAGCCGCTCGTGTGGACAAACGTCGCGTCCTGCACCGTCACCGCGTCGCAGTTGCCGAAATAGAACAGCGTGGAGACCCCGTAGTGGGCGCCGACCTTCCGGGGGCCGAGGTCGAAGCGCCCCGTGACGCCGTAGCCGCGCCGCGCGCGCATCCAGTCCTCCCAGCGTCCGCCGACCACCGCGATGTTGCGGTCGCGCGAACCGGCGGGAATCGGCGCAAGCGTCCCGTCCGGCGCGTGCTCGTTGCGCAGCATCAGCACGCGCGTGCCCGGCAGCAGCGCCACCGTCGCGCCCGTGGCCTCGATGCGGCGGTTCGACGGCACCCGCACGGTCGCATCGACGTAGTAGGGCCGCTCCGACGCGGGGATGCGCACGATCTCGTGCGCGGCGACGGCGGCCTGCAGCGCCGCCGTCCACACGTTCGTGCCGTTGACGCGCGTCACCAGGTGCGCGTAGTCCGTCACGGCACAGGCGTCCGTCAACGCCGCCTGCGCCACGTCGAGCGCCGCATCGGACGCGGCGACGGCGGACTCGATCGCCCGGTAGGCGGCTTCCGGCGCAGCGGCGCGTGCCGGAAGCCCGCCGCACGCCAGGCCCGCCGCCAAGCCCAGACGGACACATCTGAACCAGACCGTCTTCATGCCGGGTCTCCTTCCCGCGCGGCGCGCTGGAGGGCGAAGAGTTCCCTAATGCCCTTCTTCGCGAGCGCCTTGAGGGCGTCGAGGGAGGCTTCGGTGAACGGCTCGTGTTCGGCCGTGCCCTGCAGCTCCACGAAACGGCCGTCGTCCGTCATCACGACGTTCAGGTCAACCTCGGCGGTCGAGTCGTGGGCGTAGTCGAGGTCCAGGGTCGGCACACCGTCGCACACGCCGACCGAGACGGCGGCGATCTGGCGGCGGATCGGGTTTTCGGCGAGCGTGCCGTCGGCCATCAGCTTCGCGACGGCGTCGTTCAGGGCGACCATACCGCCCGTGATGGAGGCGCAGCGCGTCCCGCCGTCCGCCTGGATGACGTCGCAGTCGATGACGATCTGGCGCTCGCCCAGCTTCTCGAAGTCCACGGCCGCGCGCAGAGCGCGTCCGACGAGGCGCTGGATCTCGGTGGAGCGGGCGTCCTGCTTCAGCTTCTTGATGTCGCGGTCCTTGCGCCCGCCGCCCGTCGACGAGGGCAGCATCGCGTATTCGGCGGTGACCCAGCCCTTGCCCGTGTCCCGCAGGAAGGACGGCACCTTCCCCTCCACGCTCGCGGTGCAGAGCACCCAGGTGTCGCCCCACTTGATCAGCACGCTGCCGGCGGCGTACTTCGTGAAGTTCCGGATGATCTCGATTCGTCTCAGTTCGTCAGGTTTTCTCATGCCCCCAGTATAGCACAAGCGCCGCCCCGTGGGGGACGGCGCCTGTACCTTGTGCGGAACCGCGTCCGGCTAGAACTCGAAGCCTTCGCGGATGACGGGTTTGACGAGCGTGTTCGCCTGGGCGACGTCGAACTGCTGCTTTTCGCTGCACCAGTTGAGCCTGCCCGGAACCTGCTGCGCCACCGTGCCCACGAGGATCGCCTCCATCATCGGGATGGAGTAGTCCACGTCGGAGTAGGCGAGGGAGTTGACGAGCGGCATCTTCGGGCCTTCGCCGCGAATCGCGCGCAGGAACTCGATGTAGTGGCCGTCCGCCGAAAGCGAGGCGGCGCCCTGGCCCTTGCCGGACTCCATGCCGCCGGCGGCGGCGACGGACGAGCAGCGCGGGATCGTCTCCTTGACCGCCTTGCACGCGGGGTGGTCCTTCGTGTTCTGCGCCACCTTCTCGCCCTTGAGCGCGAAAAAGGCGTCCTGGCCGTAGTCGGCGCAGGAGCAGAGGATGCCCTTCGAGCCGACGATCAGGCAGCCCGTGCGCGGCACCTTGCCCTTGTACTGGGGCATCGCCACCACGGCCGGCATGAGGTCGGCGAGCTTCTTGTCGCCGTCCTTCTGCTGGTCGCCGTCGTACCAGTAGAGCGTGACCTCGGGGAGCTTCGCACCCGGACGCACCTGCGACGTGCGCGCCGCGTAGGTGAGCTTCACCGTGGACTTCGTCGGGTACGCGACGCCGTTCATCTCCTCGATCTGCGTGCATTCGGCGTTCAGCACCTTGCCGAGCTCCAGCCCGCGGTAGGGGAGGTTCATCGTGTGGCACGCCATGTCGCCGAACGCGCCCGCGCCGAAGTCGAGGAAGCCGCGCCAGTTGAAGGCATGGAACACACCCGTGTTGAAGCGGGCGGCCTGCGGCTCGGTCTTCTTGTCGTAGGGCTTGCGGTAGGGACGTCCGGCGGCCACGCCGAGCCAGGCGTTCCAGTCGAGCGTCTTCGGAACCGGCACGATCTCGCGCGTCGTCGCGGCCTTCATGGCGGCGAAGCCCTGCGGCCAGATCGGACGGTTCGTCCACACGTGGACTTCCTTGACGTCGCCGAGGATGCCGCTCTGGACGATCTCGACGTTGCGGCGGAAGCCGTCGCCCGCCGAACCCTGGTTGCCCATCTGGCTCACGACGCCGTTCGCCTTGGCGGCCTTGAAGAATTCCTGCGCCTCCCACAGCGTGCGCACGAGCGGCTTCTGCACATAGACGTGCTTGCCCATCTTCATCGCGCGGATCGCGATGGCGGCGTGCATGTGGTCGGGCGTCGAGACGGTGACCGCATCGAACTGCGAGCCCATCTTGTCGAACATCTCGCGGTAGTCCGTGAAGAACGGCACCTTCGTGGGGTCGAAGCAGAAGGTGGCGGGCAGCCTGCCCTTCTCCTTCTGGCCCTTGATGTTGCCGGCTGCCTGCGCGACCGTCGTGCGGTCCGGATCGCAGAACGCGACGACTTCGGCGAGGCCGCTCTTGACCATCGGCATCCAGTCGCTGAAGCCCTTGCCCATCACGCCGCACACGGCGAGGCGGATCTTCTGCCGACCCAGCCCACAGGCACCGCCGCAGCAGCAGCCCGCGCCGAGGATGGAGAACCCGGCCGCAAACGCGGTGGTTCCGAGGAAACCTCTCCGATTCATCTGGAAACTCATCTGAACGTCCTTTTTGTTGGTTAATGCAATGTTGAAGATTCTAACAGAACGGCCCAGGAACCGCAACCGTTCATTCGCGCACTCCCGCGCGTCCGGGCTCCTCCAGGCAGAAATACCCGCCCGTCTTCTTGCTGCCGCGATGCTCGACCTTCCCTGCGGCGATCAACGCGGCAAGCGCGCGCTTGACGGTGGCGCGGCTGATTCCAAGCGCCTCGACGATGAAGGGGACGCGCGTCCCCGGCGACTTCCGGACAAGTGCGTGGACATCACGCTTTATTCCCTCATTTATCCCCTCGTCCTTCGGCTCATTTAATGGCTCATTTAATGGCTCATTTATCGGCTCAATCGGCTCACGCGAATCAAGGTCGAACGCAAGCCGGTAGCGGGTCTGGGCGCCATTTCCCTCGGCAAGGATCGCACCGGTCTTCGCGAGTTCCGCAAGGTCGCGCGTGGCCGTCGGCTTCGACACCTTGGTCATCCGCATCCACTTCGCGGCGGAAAGCCCGGCGGCGACACCCGCAGGGCCATCCCGGAACATCCGCAGGATCACCGCCTTCGCCCGTTCGGACATCCGCCCTTCATACGTGGAAAGGTAGGCCCCCTTCGCGGAAATGAATCGCGCCGCAGAGAGGAAGCCGGACAGCGTCTCGGACAGGACCGGGATGAAGAACTTCGCCCAGTCCGTCCAGTCGAGGGACTGCGAGGCACCGTGAATCGCCTCGTAGTAGTCCTTCCGGTAGCGGTCAACGACCGTCGAAACCGGCAGGACCAACGGCTTACCAAGCCCCTCGGCGAGCGTCTTCGCCACAAGCGCCCGGCCGACGCGGCCGTTCCCGTCCTCGAAGGGATGGATGGACTCGAAATGCGGATGCAGCAGCGCACACTTGAGCGCGGCGTCCACCGGATTCCTTACCGGTGCCTTCCACATCCCGACAAACCGCTCGATCTCTTCCGGGACCCGCGCGCTGGGCGGCGCCTCGAAGCGGATTTCAACCTCCCCGTAGGCATCCCGGCGGATGACCCGCATCGGTTCGGCGTGCGAACGGAAGTCGCCGACGGTCACGCCCCTCTGGTCATTGGCCAGCAACGCCCCGTGCCATGCCTTGACGAGCTGTGCGCTGAGCGGCTTCTTCCAGTCGCGCCGGACCGCAAGGACCATCTGCGCGACGCCCTCGGCCCGCGCATCCTTCGTAAAGCCAACCGGCACGTCCTTCATGCCGAGCGCCTTGCAGATCGAGGACACCACGACGCGCTCGTCCACCCTCACCCCCTCGATCGCGCTGGTCTTCACGGCCTCGTCGACCAGGGCGGACATGAGCGCCACCGGGTTCTGCGGCTTGCGGAGCGCGGCCTTCACCCTGGAAAACGCCGCACCGAACGCATCCAGTTCGTCCTTGAGCGCGGCGCGGTTGACCGTCGCGTTCGGCCACCCCTTCTGCTGCCAGTTGAATGCCATGCGGAACCCGTCCCTCGCAAACCGAGCGCCCTAGTGCGTGCGGATAAAGCGGAGCATGTCGTCGTAGCACTCGTCGAGCTCGGCCTTCTGGTCGGTCGTCAGCGTCACGTCCACGAGCTTCCACTTCTTGCTGTCGCCCACGGCCACCGTGCCCTGCTCCTTCTTCTCGGCCTTCAGGTACTCGCGCGAGACGGTCGTCTCGAACACGCCCTGCCGCTTGAGGTAGTAGAGCGAATAACCGCGCAGTCCGCCCGGATAGTTCCGCTGGTCGATCAGGAGGCGCAGCAGCGCGTAGGCCGCCGTGAGCGTCCCCTTCGGGTCGCGCGCCTCCATCTGCCGCCAGATGTACCCGAGCAGCGGCGCGTAGGCGCAGCGCTCCGTCACCAGGCCCTCGCTCCCGCAGCGGCGGCTCTGGTGCAGCCACTGCCAGCCGCCCCAGGCGCTGTAGACGGTGTGGATGACCGGCTTCGCGGCGTTCTCCTGCTTCATGCGCTCGTTCGCCTGCGCCCCGCCGCTCTCCTCCTTGATGTAGCCGAACGTCTTCGGCCACTTCCGCGCGAGGTCGATCAGCAGCTTGACCTCCGGCGCGGGGCACGTCGCGTTCACGGCGGTCTGGATGATCACGGGGCGCGTCGCCACCGCGCCGAGCCGTTCGAAGTAGTCGCGGATGTCGTCCTGCGTCTTGCCCGTGTCCGGCGGACGCGAAATCATCGCGACGAACGTCTTCGGGTGGCGCCTCGCCACCTCCTCGATGGCCTTCGCCTCCTTGACCATCTGCTCCCACGTCGGCCCGTTGCAGCCGAGGCAGCACACGCAGTCGCGCCCCTCCAGCGCCTTCGCGCACGCCTCGTACCCCTTCACCTTCTCCTCGAAGGTCAGCAGGTCGACCGCGTCGTTCGACTGGCACCAGATCACGCCCGGGCATCCGCCCTCCGCCGTGAACACGCACCCGCGCGCGAGCGACGCATAGTCCACCGAACCGTCCGCATGGTACGGCGTCGAGAGGATCGGGAACGGCCCCCGCATGCGCGGATCGCCGCCGCCCGGCGCCTTCTCGACCGCCGTGGTCGCCGTCTTCTTCGCCGCCGACGTCGCGCACCCCGCAAGCGCCGCCGTCGCAAGCCCCATCGTCAGGAAATCACGTCTCTGCATTTCTCTTCTCTCCTCTTTCTTCTTGTCTTACTTCTTGAAAGTGATCCGATAGGCGAACGCCCGCGCGTCCGCCGCAAGCGTCAGCACGTTCCCGTTCTGCCGCCAGGTCGGCGGCACGACCCCCTCCGTGGGTTCGAGCGGTTCGACCGCCGCGACGCCCGCACTGGACGCCCCGAACGCGGCGAGGTCGATTTCCGCCGTGAAGCCGTCCGAATCCGGCAGCGGCGTAAGCGTCCACGCGCCCGCCGCCGGATGCGCGAGGCGGAACGAGCCGTCCGTCTTCACGCCGCCGCAAGCGACGGCGCCGCCCGCGCGGTTCCCGCCGAGCAGCCGATCGCGCGCGGCCTGCCCGTCCGGCGCCGCGTCCGGCTTCCAGGCGACGTCCGTCACCGCGTCCCCGCGCGCCGCGACGACGATCTCGCCGCCGCAGACGCGCCGCCCGGTGTCGCTGCGCGCGCCGCCGATCGCGAGGCGTCCGCCGTCCGCCGGCTGCCACGCGCCG
>CAKULR010000019.1 GCA_934667295.1 uncultured Kiritimatiellota bacterium | reverse complement strand
CGCGGACTGTTATCACCGTTTTGCCCTATTCCCCTATGACCATCACCCGACTCTGTCATCATATGGAAGACGGCCATTACGGGAACGGCCATGTCGTATACGGGGATGCCCATGTCGCATACGGGAATGGCCACGTCGAATATTGATAAACGGATTGACTTGATTGCATTATTATAAGATTCATAAAAATAAGATTTCGTCCGCACCATAGTCTTGTCATTGTCCCGTTCCTGTGCTATCATAGGGTCATGTCCGAAAATTCTTCCATGTCCGTCATTCCCGTAGATACCTCCGGCACCTCTGTCGCATCCATTCATTCCTCCGCCTCGTCTGACTTTGATCGGCGGCACGAGGCGCTGTTGGGTGAAGTCCTGGCCGCACGCGAACACCGTGCCCGGGCGCGGCGGAAACGCATCCAAGACCGCCGTCGCGCGTTCGGCGATCTCTGCGAGGCGTCGGAGGGGCTTGCCGTTTCGTGGGTGCGGCGCGGTACGTCCATCCGCGAGATTGTCGCCTACGCGGATGGCGATGTCTGGCTTCTACGGACGCTCGCCCGTTGGCTGCGCCTCGGCGCGACACGGAGGATTGACCGTCTTCGCCATGCGTCGTGTCGTTCCGCGTACTACGAACGGGAGAAGGCACGCCGACAGCGGCTTGCGGCGGAACGGCGCGCGACGAAGAGGCGCACGACAACGAATCCGTGCCCGACGAAGGAACAGGTGTTGGAGGCGTGGGAGAAGGCCCACGAATCGAACGAGAATCTGCTTCGTTTCGGTTCGTTGATGGAGGATCTTGCCTGTTACGTCGATAGTTCCCTTGTGCGTGCGGAGAGCGGTGAGATTGTCGCCCGCCGGGGTGGCGTGAAGGCGTGGCTCCAGACAAACATCCCGTCACTTTACCTCAAGTACAAGACGGTGATGGCCTGCAAGGCGGCCGCACGGAAGTTGAAGCAGATTACGGGCCTTCACGATCCCGTGCCGGCGGCGCGGCTCGTGGAAGATCCGGTGGTGGGCGATGCCGTGGACGTGGTGCGGGCACGGGAGGTCTACGCCGAAGTGATGCGGGAGACGCCGAAGAACCGGACGGCATCCCTCAATCGTATCGACGCCTTGGTGAATCCGGAACGAGTGGAGGAGACATCGCCGCCCGAGCGACAACGGGCACGGGACAAGAACAAGATTACGGTGCGGACGAAATCTCGTTGGCATGGGCGATTGGAGTAAGGCGGATGATTGTCCGTATCGTTTGTTTGCGGTATGGGCGGTCTGGCTGTAGTGTAGCCTTGACGGTTTGGGAAGGTCGGTCTGGGAAGGTCTGAAAACGATACCGGTGGCCTAACAACGGCAGTGCGAAGCATTGATGGTCAGAGAGATAACATTGATGCCAAGACAATTGACGCCTTCCCTTCCCGAACGGGGCGGTTTTCTGCTATACTGTCGCCATGATTCGTTTTAGGCCAATCCAGAAAGGACCGTTTATGAAGACACGACTGTGCATGCTTGCGGCGGCGGCCGCGCTGGTGTGCGGCGCCTGGACGCAGACGCCGGGGATGAAGACGCCGTGGGGCGAGAAGGTCACGCCCGAGAATGCGTGGCGGGAATATCCGCGTCCGCAGATGGTGCGCGACGCCTGGACGAACCTGAACGGCCTCTGGCAGTATGCGGTCACGAAGGACGCGCCGGGCATCCCCGCGAAGTGGGACGGCGAAATCCTCGTGCCGTTCGTGATCGAAAGCTCGCTTTCCGGCGTGGGGCGTCTGCTCGAACCGGCGGAGACGCTGTGGTACCGGCGCAGCTTCAACGCGGCCGCGAAGCCCGGCGAAAGGATCCTGCTCCACTTCGAACAGGCGGACTTCCGCGCGCAGGTGTTCGTGAACCGCATCGAGGTCGGCGTGCCGCACGAGGGCGGGCAGATGCCGTTCACCTTCGATGTCACGGACTACGTGAAGGCGGGCGCGAACGAGCTCGTCGTCGCCGTCTGGGACCCGACGACCGACTTCGTCGGCTCGGTGGGCAAGCAGGTGTTCAAGCCGCACGGGTGCATGTACACGCGCTCCAGCGGCATCGGCGGCACGGTCTGGCTGGAGACGGTGCCCGAGACGTACCTCGTGGACTACAGGGTGACGACGGACATCGACGCGGGCACCGTGAGCGTGACGCTGGAGGGCGCGGGGAACCTGACGAAGGCCGAGGGCGTCGTCGAGGTCCGCCGGAACGGGAAAACCCTCGCCTCGGGTTCGCTCGCGGCCTGGGGGAAGCCCATCACAATCAAGCTGCCGCAGCCGGTCGCGCTCTGGAGTCCCGAGTCGCCGGCCCTCTACGACCTCGTGATCACGTTCCGGGACGGCGCGACGGGCGCAAAGGACGTCGTGCGCGGCTACTTCGGGATGCGGAAGTTCGAGATGAAGAAGGACGAGAACGGAGTCCTCCGCTTCTACTTCAACAACAGGATGCGCTTCATCATCGGCACGCTGGACCAGGGGTGGTGGCCGGACGGCCTCCTCACGCCGCCCTCCGAGGAGGCGATGGCCTTCGACATCCTCGAACTCAAGAAGATGGGCTTCGACATGATGCGCAAGCACATCAAGGTGGAACCGCGCCGCTACTACTCCCTCTGCGACAGGCTCGGCATCCTCGTGCTCCAGGACATGCCGAGCGGCGGCGGCGGCAACGACAGGCGCTACGGCTTCTACCGCCGCGAGCTGAAGGAGATGATGGACCACCTGCAGAAGGTGCCGTCCATCGTGATGTGGGTCCCCTACAACGAAGGGTGGGGGCAGCCGGGCGAATTCCTCACGCACGCGACGCTGATGTGGACGCAGCGGTACGATCCGACCCGTCTCGTGGACGGTCCGTCGGGCTGGCGCGACTACGAGGGCGGCGACCTGGGCTGGAAGGCGGGCCAGCGCGGCGGTTCCGACCACAAGCCGCTCGGCGAGGAGGAAGCCGCGCATGCGGTCGACAAGCACGACTACGGCACGCGCCCGCGCATGTTCCCCGTCAACCCGCGCCGGGCGAGCTTCCTCGGCGAGTTCGGCGGCATCGGCTGCCGCGTGGCGGACCACCTCTGGACGACGAACGCCTGGGGGTACGGCGGCACGGGCAACGACGCGGACCGCGCGGCCGTGCAGGAGAAGTTCGTCGCCCTGATGGAGCACGTCGGGAGCCTCGCGCGGCGCGGCCTCGCGGGTAGCGTCTACACGCAGACGACGGACGTGGAGGCGGAGATCAACGGCCTCATCACCTACGACCGCAAGGTCGTCAAGTTCGACCCCGCCGCGCTCGCCGCCGTCCACGACCGAGTGCGCGCGAAGGCGGCGATGGGCCTCGTCCCCACGGTGACGAAGGAGGTGTTCCCGAAGCGCGACCCGGACCCGCGCGCCTGGGCCTACACGTTCGACGCGCCGGCGGCGGACTGGTCCAGCCCCGCGTTCGACGACGCGGCCTGGAAGCGTTCGGCGGGCGGCTTCGGCGGCGGCGGCATCGAGAAGGACCACGAGGCGGCGAAGGTGGCGACGCCGTGGACGACGAAGACCCTCTGGGTGCGCCGCCACTTCACCTGGGACGGCGCGTCCGCGAAGCTCGTCGAGGCCGTGTTCGACCTGTTCCACGACGAGGACGTGGAGGTCTACCTCAACGGCGGGCGGATCTTCGACGCCAGGGGCTACACGACCGACTACGTGCCGTACGGGGTGCCCGCCGAGGTGTTCGGCAAGGCCGTCCGGAAGGGGGACAACGTCCTTGCCGTCAAGGTCGTCCAGACCGTCGGCGGACAGTTCTTCGACCTCGGCCTCGCGGTCGAGACCGCGAAGTAGCGCATGAACTTCCGCATGGACAGGCGCGGGTGAATGCGCTAGAATAGCGCCTCACCCGTCAATCACCAATCCGAACGAAGGACCACCATGGAACAGTCGCCGAAGCTCAAGTACAAACGCATCCTGCTCAAACTCTCGGGGGAGGTGCTGAAGAACCGCGAGAAGGGCGACTGCATCGACGCCGAACGCCTCTCGTTCATGGCCGAGCGCGTCAAGAAGATCCACGCGCTCGGGTGCGAGGTGGGGATCGTGCTGGGCGGCGGCAACATCTTCCGGGGCCTCTCCGGCGCGAAGAACGGCGTGAACCGCGTGGTGGGCGACTCGATGGGGATGCTCGCGACGATCATCAACGGGCTCGCGATGATGACCGCGCTGGAGACGATCGGCGTGCCGACGCGCGTCATGACGTCCATCGAGATGCCGAAGCTCGCCGAGCCGTTCATCCAGCGCAAGGCCATCCGCCACTTCGAGAAGGGGCGTGTCGTCATCTTCGCGGGCGGCACGGGCAACCCCTACTTCTCGACCGACTCGGCGGCCGCGCTGCGCGCGAGCGAGATCGGGGCGGACGCGCTCCTCAAGGCCACGAAGGTGGACGGCATCTACACGGCCGACCCGATGAAGGACCCCCAGGCGAAGAAGTACGGCTCGCTCAAGTACGAGACCGCGCTGGAGAAGCGCCTGAAGGTGATGGACTCCGCCGCGTTCGCGCTCTGCATGGACAACGACATCCCGATCGTCGTCTTCGACTTCTTCGACGGCGACGCCCTGGAGCGCGTCGTCTGCGGCGAGGCCGTGGGCACGCTCGTCTCCTGATGCGCCAGGCCGGTCGGACGCAATGAATTGCGTCCCTCCCGTATTGTGGACGCAATGATTGCGTCCCTCCCGTGCGCCGCCACCGTCTTCGGTGGCGGCGTGTTCTTGCCCTTCAAATTAGTGTTGCCTAACAAGTGGACCTTGTGAGATAATCCACCCACAATTTAACCAAGCAAAAGGAACACGTCACATGTGCGAAAACTGCTCACCGGCCGTGGCCGGGAAGTATGCCGAGCTCGATGCGTTCATCGACGGTCTCAAACTGGACCTGACCGATGAGCGCCGGCGCGGGCGTCTCATCCAGATCCTCCACCGTGCGCAGCACATCTTCGGCTACCTGCCGCGCGAGGTGCAGCAGCATGTGGCCGCGAAGATGGGCATCCCGGAGAGCGCCGTTTCGGGCGTCGTCTCCTTCTACAACTACTTCACCACGAAGCCGAAGGGCAAGTACGTGATCAACGTCTGCCTCGGCACGGCGTGCTACGTGAAGGGGTCCGAGGGCGTGCTGCGCGAGATCGAGCGCGTCCTGGGCGTCGAGGCGGACACGCATCCGACGGCCGACGGGCTCTTCTCCGTGAGCGCCCTCCGGTGCGTCGGCGCCTGCGGCCTCGCGCCCGTCATGATGGTCAACGACCAGGTGTACGGGAAGGTGACGCCCGCGAAGGCCGTCGAAATCATCAACGAATACAAGGCGAAAGGCTGAGCCGCAACATGAACAAGATCACGAGCAAGGCCGATCTCGACGCCGCGTTCGAGGCCGCGAAGGGCAAGCTGGCCCTCCGCCTCGTCGCCCACGGCGCGATCGACTCGAAGAAGAAGGACATTCTCTGCTGCGGCGGCACGGGCTGCCACGCCTCGGCGTCCCAGACGCTGATGGCGAACCTGCGCGACGAGATCCGCGCGGCCGGGCTTGAGGCGGACGTCAAGGTCGTCCAGACGGGCTGCTTCGGCTTCTGCGCCCAGGGGCCGATCGTCAAGGTGATGCCGGACAACGTCTTCTACGTGCAGGTCACGCCGGACGACGCGAAGGAGATCGTGCAGAAGCACGTCGTCGGCCACGAGGTCGTGGAACGCCTCCTCTACGTGGAACCCACGCTCAAGGCGAAGATCCACGACTACGAGAAGATGCCGTTCTACGCGAAGCAGCACCGCATCGCCCTCCGCAACTGCGGCCTCATCGACGCCGAGTCGCTGGAGGACTACATCGCGAACGAGGGCTACCAGGGCCTCGCGAAGGCGCTCACCTCGATGACGCCCGACCAGGTCGTGCAGGAAGTGCTCAACTCGGGCATCTGCGGGCGCGGCGGCGCGGGCTTCCCCACCGGCCTCAAGTGGAAGATCGCCGCCGGCGTGAAGGCCGACGAGAAGTACATCGTCTGCAACGCCGACGAGGGCGACCCGGGCGCGTTCATGGACCGCTCGATCATGGAGGGCGACCCGAGCAGCGTCATCGAGGCGATGGCCATCGGCGCGTACGCGATCGGCGCCCAGCACGGCCTCGTCTACATCCGCGCGGAATACCCGCTCGCGGTGAGCCGCCTCCAGATGGCGATCGACCAGGCGCGCGAGGCCGGCCTGCTCGGCAGGAACATCCTCGGCACGGACTTCTGCTTCGACATCGAGATCAAGCTCGGCGCCGGCGCGTTCGTCTGCGGCGAGGAGACGGCCCTCATCCACTCGATGGAAGGCCAGCGCGGCGAGCCGACGACGAAGCCGCCGTTCCCCGCCAACATCGGCGGCGGCTACTGGGGCTGCTCCACGAACGTGAACAACGTGGAGACGTACGCATCGATCCCCGTGATCCTCGTGAAGGGCGCCAAGTGGTACGCCCAGATCGGCAACTGGAAGACCGAGACGGACGAGAAGGGCAACTGGACGAAGACCGTGAGCGGCAACTCGGGCACGAAGGTGTTCGCTCTCGCCGGCCAGGTCAACAACGTCGGCCTCGTCGAAGTGCCGATGGGCACGACGCTCCGCGAGATCATCTACGACATCGGCGGCGGCATCTCCGGCGGCCATGCGTTCAAGGCGGTGCAGACGGGCGGCCCGTCCGGCGGCTGCATCACGGCCGAGAACCTCGACACACCGATCGACTACATGAACCTCGGCAAGATCGGCTCGATGATGGGGTCGGGCGGCATGATCGTCCTCTCCGACAAGGACTGCATGCCCGCGATGGCGAAGTTCTACCTCGGCTTCACCAAGGACGAGAGCTGCGGCAAGTGTACGCCCTGCCGCATCGGCACGCGCCGCATGCTGGAGATGCTGGAGAAGATCTGCGACGGCAACGGCAGCGAGGAGATGCTGGAGGAGCTGGAGGACCTTGCCAACACGATCAAGGACACCGCGCTCTGCGGCCTCGGCCAGACGGCGCCGAACCCGATCCTCTCCACCCTGCGCTACTTCCGGGACGAGTACATCGCCCACGTGCGCGACAAGAAGTGCCCCGCCGGCACCTGCACGAAGCTCTACACGCTCAAGATCACGGACAAGTGCAAGGGCTGCACGAAGTGCGCCCGCAACTGCCCGGTCAACGCGATCGCGGGCACCGTCAAGCAGCTGCACGTCATCGACGTGAAGAAGTGCATCAAGTGCGGCGCGTGCATCACCGCCTGCCCGTTCAAGGCCATCGTCAAGGAGTGAGACCGCAACCGCAAGGGACGGGGGAACCCCGGTTCCCCCGAACCCCCTCGAAAGGATTTATTATGGCTAATGTAACCGTCATCATCAACGGCACCAAGGTCGAGGTGCCCGCCGGCTCGACGATCCTCGACGCGGCGAACAAGATCAACGTCCACATCCCGACGCTGTGCTACTGCCCCGACGTCGGGTGCGGCACGGCGAACAAGCCCGCCTCCTGCCGCCTCTGCCTCGTGGAGGCGACCGGCATCCGGGGCCCGCGCAAGATCCTCGTGCCGGCGTGCGCGACCCCGCTCGCCCGCGACGGCGTGGAGGTGTGGACGAACTCGAACCGCGCCCTCAAGGCGCGCCGCACCGTCCTCGAACTGCTCCTCTCCGACCACCCGCAGACGTGCCTCACCTGCGCGAAGAACCAGGAGTGCGAGCTGCAGAAGCTCGCCGCCGAGTTCGGCGTGCGCGAGATCCCGTTCCGCGGCGAGATGAACCAGTTCCCCGTCGACAAGTCCGCCGCCATCCTGCGCGACCTCTCGAAGTGCGTGATGTGCCGCCGCTGCGAGACGGTGTGCAACAAGGTGCAGACCGTCGGCGCCCTCACGGGCAACGGACGCGGCTTCAACGCCAAGGTCGGCACGGCCTCGATGATCCCGCTCGCGGATTCGAGCTGCACGTTCTGCGGCCAGTGCGTCAACGTCTGCCCCGTCGGCGCCATCGTCGGCGTGAGCTACGTGAAGGACGTGTGGAAGGCGATCAACGACCCCACGAAGACCGTGATCGTGCAGACCGCCCCCGCCGTGCGCGTCGCCATCGGCCAGGAGTACGGCTTCAAGCCGGGCGAGCCCGTCACGGGCAAGCTCGTCGCCGGCCTCCGCCGCCTTGGCTTTGACAAGGTGTTCGACACGGACTTCTCCGCCGACCTCACGATCATGGAGGAGGGCCACGAGCTCGTCGAGCGCGTGAAGGCCGGGAAGAACCTCCCGATCCTCACCTCCTGCTGCCCCGGCTGGATCAACTTCCTCGAACACCACTACCCCGACCTGCTGGACATCCCGTCGAGCTGCAAGAGCCCGCAGCAGATGTTCGGCGCGATCGCGAAGACCTACTACGCCGAGAAGATCGGCGTGAAGCCCGAAGACCTCGTGGTCGTCTCCATCATGCCCTGCCAGGCGAAGAAGTACGAGGCCGCGCGCCCCGAGTTCGCCCCCAACGGCGTGTGGGACGTCGACTACGTCGTCACGACGCGCGAGCTCGGCGCGATGCTCCACGAGGCCGGCGTCAACCTCGCCAACCTCGAAGACGAGGCGTACGACAGCCCGCTCGGCGAATCGACCGGCGCCGGCGTCATCTTCGGCGTGACGGGCGGCGTGCTGGAGGCGGCCCTCCGCAGCGTCCACACGATGCTCACGGGCGAGAACCTCGCCGGCGACGCGATCAACTTCCGCGCCGTGCGCGGCCTCGACGGCGTGAAGGAGGCGAAGGTGGAGGTGGCCCCCGGCATGACGGTGAACGTCGCCATCGCCTCCGGCCTCGGCAACGCCCGCAAGGTGCTCGACATGGTGCGCGCCGACCGCAACCGCTTCCAGGCCATCGAGATCATGGCCTGCCCCGGCGGCTGCATCAACGGCGGCGGACAGCCCTACATCCGCGAGGACCGCCAGGGCACGCTGGAGCGCCGCATGAAGGGCCTCTACGCGGAGGACGCCGGCAAGCCCTGCCGCCTCTCGCACGAGAACCCCGACATCAAGAAGCTCTACGAGGAGTTCCTGGGCGAGCCCGGCTCGGAGAAGGCGCACCACCTGCTCCACACGGTCTACCACAACAACCCGCGTGCGTAATCCGGGTTCACGACATTGACCGTGGTCAGGACATCGCCCTGGACTCCATCGGAGTCTGGGGCGTTGTCTCTCCTCCCCCCGTATCTCTGGTATTAGGGCGTCCGATGAAAAAGGCTTTGGCATGTAGGACCGTCGCGCTGGCGCTTGGCATGGTGGCGGGCCTTCCGTGTACCCTCGCGGCGGGGACGCTGCGCGGCTACGTGGCGGCGTTCAACGCCGACGACGAGGAACTGTACACCAACGCCGTCCCGAACGCGGCGGCGGCGGACTTCCTGGAGCGGAACGTGCCCGTCTTCGCATGCCCGGACGCCGACATCGAGCGGACGTACTACTTCCGCTGGTGGACCTACCGCAAGCACCTGCGGAAGACGGAGAGGGGCTGGGTGGTGACGGAGTTCCTGCCGGACGTGGGCTGGGCGGGGAAGTACAACACGATCGCCTGCCCGTTCGGGCACCATCTGCGCGAGGGCCGCTGGCTGCGGGAGGCGGCCTACCTGGACGATTACACGCGCATCATGCTGGCGGAGGGGACCATCAACGGCTCGCGCGCCTACGTGAACGGTCCGGCCTGGGCGACGCTGGAGCGCGCCCGGGTGACGGGCGACTTCGCCTTCGCCGAGCGGAGCCTGAAGGACTTCGTGCGCAGCTACGAGGCGTGGGAGAGGGGCTGGACGGTCCGGGGCCTCAGCCTGCGGGACACGGGTTCGGCGCGGACCTACGCGGGGCCCCAGGTGCGCGTGGGCTTCCGCGCCGAACGGGGGCTCTTCGACTGTGCCGGCGACCGCGAGGGCAGCGAATTCGCCCTCTCGCTCGACGGCGCGCGCCCGATGGTCAACGCCGTCCTGTGGGCGGAGGCCACGGCCATCGCCGAGCTCGCGGGGCGCGTGGGAGACACGGCGCTGCGGACGCGCTTCGCGCGGAAGGCCGACGGACTGGAGCGGAACATCCGCGCGCGCCTCTGGAATCCCGACGTCGGGTTCTTCGTCTCGCTGGGCGTCGACGGCACGCGCGACACCGTGAAGGAGCTGCACGGCTACGCGCCGTTCTACTACGGGATGCCGCTCGGCGCCGACTACGCCGTCGCCTGGAGGCCGCTCGCCGATCCGCTGGGCTTCTCCGCGCCCCGGGGACTGACGTTCCCCGCGCAGGACGCGCCGGGGTTCGCGCGGACGCCCGATCCCGAGGCGCACGAGTGCCTGTGGAACGGGCCGAGCTGGCCGTATGCGACCTCGGTGGCGCTGACGGCGCTCTACGGGCAGCTGCAGCGGACGGACGGCGTGTGCCCCGAGGGCGTTTCGGCGGACGGCTTCGTGCGCCTCCTGCGCCAGTACGCGGCGCAGCACGTCCGCCGCCGCGAAGACGGGCGGACGGTCCCGTGGATCGACGAGGACTGCGATGCGTTCACGGGCGAGTGGATTGCGCGGAATATCCTCATCGAGAAGGCGCGCCGGCGCGGAAAGCCCGTCCGGTACCGCGAGCGCGGCAAGGACTACAACCATTCGACGTTCTGCGACCTCGTGATCGCGGGCCTCTGCGGCATCGTGCCGCAGGAGGGGGACGCGGTCGCGGTGCGTCCGCTCGCCCCGGCGGGCTGGGACTGGTTCCGCCTCGCGGGCGTGCGGTACCACGGGCACGACCTCGACGTGGTCTGGGACCGCACGGGCGCGAAGTTCGGCAAGGGGCGGGGGCTTTCGGTGTGGGTGGACGGCGTGGAAATCGCCCGCGCGGCGGCGCTTGGTCCGCTGGAGGGACTTTCGGTCAAGTGAAGTAGGCACACAGATGGACAAGACGGATCCATACGAGATGACGCGCGCCCTTGCGGCGCTGAACCCCTGGGAACGGGCCGCGAAGCACAACTGGGCCCTTGTGCCGCAGACGAGCGCGGAGCCGTTCGTGGTGACGGCGG
Source organism: uncultured Kiritimatiellota bacterium (assembly GCA_934667295.1). GTDB lineage: Bacteria > Verrucomicrobiota > Kiritimatiellia > RFP12 > UBA1067 > RUG572. Next base: position 3,847 of record CAKULR010000019.1, on the reverse strand, counting down.
TGGACGAGCGGAAGAACGCGGGGCCCGTGGCCGGGCGTCTCCTGATCTTCCCCGGCTTCGCGACGTTCCGGGACTTCGTGATCACGCGGCAGATCCGCGACTTCGGCGTGGAGACGGGGCCGGTCGACTTCCGCCACTACGAGGCGGTGGGGCTGAAGAACGGTGACGTGGAGCTCTTCTCCTACGAACCCGGGTTCGTGCCGCTGCCGCCGTCCTCGGAGGAGCGGAAGGTGCTGGCGCCGCTCCTGCAGGAGTGCTACGGCTTCCTGCTGCGGCTGGAGGAGAACCCGGACCTGCCGCTTGCCTACATGGACAGGAAGGCGATGTTCGCGCGCAAGGAGGTGGTGGAGGGCGTGTGGGTGGACGGCCCGTTCCTGCTGCCGCAGGAGGCCGCCCAGCAGACCGAACAGGTCGTGCTGTCGCGGCGCGCGTGTGCGAAGGCGAAGGAACTGCCCGTCTTCCCGAAGGAGGTCTGGGAAATTGATTTCGTGCTGGTGCCCGCCTACCATACGCAGGAGCCGCGTCCGCGCTTCCTCTACCTGCTCGCGGCGGTGAACGCGGCGACGGGCGAGCGGATGGTGTGGGAGAAACTGTCGGTGGATGGCGAGGAGAACGGCCTGAAGCGCCTGTGGGAGGGGCACGCGCAGCGGCTGCTGGACGCGGTGGTCGCCTGGGGACGCGTGCCGGGCGAGGTCCACGTGCGGTCCGGCCGCATGATGCGCTTCCTGCGGCCGCTCGGCCTCCAGCTGCCGTTCAAGCTCGTCCAGCACGCCAAGCTCCCGGCCCTCGACGCGGCCCTCACCCTTGCCATCCAGACAAAGAAGATCTGACATGTTCGACCTCAGCATCAACCGTGACATCCCTGTCTGGCTCTCGCTCGCGTTCATCGTGGGCGGGCTCGTCGCGCTCACCTGGAGCGCGGACCGGTTCGTCGAGGCGTCCGCGCGCCTCGCGCGGGCGTTCGGCGTCTCGCCGCTCATCGTGGGCATGGTCATCATCGGGTTCGGCACGAGCGCGCCGGAGCTGGCGGTGTCCCTGCTGTCGGCCCTCTCCGACCAGTCCAACCTCTCCCTCGGCAACGCCTACGGATCGTGTACGTTCAACCTGGGGATCATCCTGGGCGTGACGGCGTTCATCTCGCCCATCGTCGTGAAGCCGTCCGTCTCGTTCTGCGGCGTACCGCTTCTGCTGGGCGTGACGGCGCTTTCCTATTTCCTCGTGCGGGACATGGCCTTCGAGCGCGTGAACGGCGTCGTGCTGCTCGTCGCCTTCCTCCTGATCATGCCCCTCTACTGCTGGTTCGACCAGGTGAAGGGGCAGCAGCCGGCGGACGCCGACGATGCGGAGGAGGCCGCGGCGCGTCCGCGCGTGCGGTGGGGCGACTTCGCGCTGCTCGTCGCGGGGCTGGGCCTGCTCGTCGCCTCGTCGCACGTCCTCGTGTGGGGGTGCGTGGACTTCGCGCGCGACGTGCTGGGCGTCTCGCCGCTCCTGATCGGGCTTACCATCGTCGCGGCGGGCACGTCGCTGCCGGAACTCGCGAGCGCGCTCGCCTCCGCGCGGCGCGGCGAGCACGAGTTCGTCATCGGCAACATCGTGGGGTCTAACCTCTTCAACACCCTTGCCGTGGTGGGTGTGGCGGGGACGGTCTCGCCGTTCGGCGGCTACAGCCGGTACATCGTGTCGCGGGACCTGCCGGTGATGTTCGTCGTGTCGGCGCTCCTCTTCGTCTTCGGCTTCAACTGGCGCCGGCCGTCCGAACCCGGCCGGATCGTCCGCTGGGAGGGCGCGCTCTGGATCCTGTCCTTCGTCGTCTATCTCGTCGTCATGGTTCTCCAGGAGACGGGGCGCTGGCCCTGGTGAGCCACATGGAGGGAGGCGTATCGTGAGGAAGGGCATCATCCTGGCGGGCGGCGCGGGGACGCGCCTCCATCCGCTCACGCGCGTCGTCTCGAAGCAGCTCCTGCCGGTCTACGACAAGCCGATGGTCTTCTATCCGCTCTCGACGCTGATGCTGGCCGGCATCCGCGAGGTGCTGGTCATCTCCACCCCGCAGGACCTGCCCAGTTTCCGGCGGCTCCTGGGGGACGGATCCGACCTCGGCATGTCGTTCTCCTACCAGGTGCAGGAGACGCCGAACGGCCTCGCCCAGGCGTTCGTGCTCGGGCGCGGTTTCCTCGGCGGCGACGACGTCTGCCTCGTCCTCGGCGACAACATCTTCTACGGCGCCGCGCTCCCCCATCTCCTCCGGGAGGCGACCGCGGCGGCGGAGCCGACGGTGTACGGCTACCGCGTGGCGGATCCCGCGCGCTACGGCGTCGTCTCCTTCGACGCCGACGGATGCGCCGAGACGATCGAGGAGAAGCCGGCGCATCCCCGGAGCAACTACGCCGTCGTGGGGCTCTACTTCTACCCGAACGACGTCGTGGAGATCGCCGCGAACCTGAAGCCCAGCGCGCGCGGCGAGTACGAGATCACCGACGTGAACCGCGAATACCTCCGCCAGGGGCGTCTGCGCGTGCGGCAGATGAGCCGCGGGTTCGCCTGGCTCGACACCGGCACCCACCAGTCCCTCGCGGACGCCACGAACTTCGTGCGCGCGATCGTCGAGCGCCAGGGCCTCCAGCTCTCCTGCATCGAGGAGATCGCCTGGGACAAGGGGTGGATCGACGACGCCCAGCTGCGGCGGCTCGCCGACGGGTACGGCAAGTCCACCTACGGCGACTATCTGCGGCAGCTGGTGGGGTGAGCGGATGAGGATCCTTCTCACAGGCGGCAAGGGGCTGCTGGGGCGGACGCTCCGGCGGCGCTTCGCGGCGCGCCACGAGGTGGCCGTGGCCGACCTCCCCGAGGTGGACGTCCTGCGGGCGGACGCGCTGGCCGACGGGTTCCGGCGCGCCGCGCCCGACGTGGTGGTCCACTGCGCGGCGATGACGCGGGTGGACGACTGCGAGACGCAGCCGGAACGCGCCTTCCGCCTGAACGGCCTGGGGAGCGCCAACGTGGCCCGCGCGTGCGTGGCGTGCGGCGCGCGGCTGGTGGCGATCTCGACGGACTACGTCTTCAGCGGCGACGTGCGGGAACGGGGCGGCGCGTCCGGCGACGCGCGGGGCTGGCGCGAGACGGATCCCACGTTCCCGCGCACCGTCTACGGACGCAGCAAGCTGGCGGGGGAGCGGAGCGTGCTGGACATCCTGCCCTCGGCGGTCGTCCTGCGCGTCGCCTGGCTGTACGGCGCGGGCGGGCCGAGCTTCGTCCACACGATGGCGCGGCTCGGCGCGCAGGAGGGGGAGCCGCTGAAGGTGGTGGACGACCAGCGCGGCAACCCCACGTCCGCCGACGCCGTGGCGGACGTCCTCGCGTTCCTGCTGGCGCATCCCGAGGTGTCGGGCGTCGTGCATGGCACATGTACGGGCGCCTGCAGCTGGTACGGCCTCGCCGTGGAGCTCTTCCGCCTGCTGGGGACGGCGCGCGCCGTGAGGCCGTGTACGACGGCGGAGTTCCCGCGTCCGGCGCCGCGTCCGGCGGACTCGGCGCTCGCGACGACGGTGCTGGAACGGCTGGGATACCGCACGCCCCGCTGGCAGGATGCCCTGGCGAGGTTCGTGCGGACGGAATTTACGACACGTGAAACACAGACAGAAAGGTGAGAGGCGTATGCGAACGAGGACATTCTGCGCGGCGGTCGGCCTGGTGGCGGCCGCAGTGGCGCTGACGGGATGCAACGAGACGGAGAACGCGCGGCGGACGACGTCGCTCTGCGGCGACGGCTGGCGCTTCGCGAAGGACGCGGGCGGCACGCTCAGGGCGGCCGCGGCGGACTTCGACGACGCGGCGTGGCAGGCGGTCG
>CAKULR010000018.1 GCA_934667295.1 uncultured Kiritimatiellota bacterium | reverse complement strand
GCAGCAGGTTCGAGAGCTGCGGGTTCCTGTCGTACGCCTCCTTGATCTTGCCGAGGAAGACCGAGCGGATGATGCAGCCGCCGCGCCACATGAGCGCGATGCCGCCGTAGTTGAGGTTCCAGTTGTACGTCTTCGCCGCCGTGCGCATGAGCGTGTAGCCCTGCGCGTAGGAGATGATCTTCGAGGCGTAGAGCGCCTGGCGGATCGCCTCCACGAACGCGGTCCTGTCGCCGACGAACGGCGGGACCGTGCGCGCGTAGGCCTGCGCGGCCTCCACGCGGTCGGTCTTCATCGCCGAGAGGCAGCGCGCGAAGACGGCCTCGCCGATGAGCGTGAGGGGCACGCCCTCGTCGAGGGCGGCGATGCCGGTCCACTTGCCCGTGCCCTTCTGCCCGGCCGTGTCGAGGATCTTCTCCACGAGCGGCGAGCCGTCGGCGTCCTTGTAGGCGAGGATGTCGCGCGTGATCTCGATGAGGTAGCTGTCGAGCTCCGTCTCATTCCACTTCTTGAACACCTCGTGCATCTCGTCGTCGGACATCCCGAGCAGGTCGCGCATGAGCTGGTAGCTCTCGCAGATGAGCTGCATGTCGCCGTACTCGATGCCGTTGTGGACCATCTTGACGAAGTGCCCCGCGCCGTTCTCGCCCACCCAGTCGCAACACGGCGAGCCGTCCTCCACCTTCGCGCAGATACCCTGGAAGATGTCCTTCACGTAGGGCCACGCCGCCGGCGAGCCACCCGGCATCATGGACGGTCCCTTGAGCGCGCCCTCCTCGCCACCCGAGACGCCCGTGCCCACGTAGAGGAGGCCCTTCGACTCGACGTACCGCGTGCGGCGGATCGTGTCCGGGAAGTGGCTGTTGCCGCCGTCGATGATGATGTCGCCCGGCTCCAGCACCTTCAGCAGGTTCTCGATCATCGCGTCCACGGCGCCGCCGGCCTTGACCATCAGGAACACCTTGCGCGGCTTCGCGAGGTTCGCGGCCAGCTCCTCCAGCGAGTGGCAGCCGATGATGTTCCTGCCCTTCGCGCGCCCCGCGACGAAGCGGTCCACCTTCTCGACCGTGCGGTTGTAGCACGCGACGGTGAAGCCCTTCGATTCCATGTTCATGATCAGGTTCTCGCCCATCACGGCGAGACCGACGAGGCCGATGTCTGCTTTCTGCATGTCGTTTCCCTTTTGGAGTTCAAAATCGTTGCGCCGATTATACCACACCCCCTCGTTCTGCGTCCACCCATGCGGGCGCGGGGCGCGTAAGGGCCCGGCGCGCGAAGTACCCGCGCCGCCCTCGGCGCGTGGCGCTGAAAAGAGACTCCCCACGGGAGGGACGCAATTCATTGCGTCCGCGCCCCTGCGCGACCGATTCTCCTTTCACCTGTTCTCCCTCAGCCTGACAAGCTCAACCCGGTCGATCCACACGTCGGGCGCCGCCGCGTTCGGGTCGTCGTCTCCCCCCAGTCCAATCCAGAGGGCATCCCCCGGACGCAGCGCCCGCGCGGCCAGCGCGTACCAGCGGTAGGAGGCCGTCCCCTGCCGCACCTCCTCCCCTTCCGGCACATAGGAAGAAACGGCGCGCCGGTAGACCCGGTTGTAGATGCCCATCCGAAAGGGACGCACGCCCGGCGCACACGCCCCCGTGCGTACGCGCGCGCGCACCTGGTAGACGCCCTCCGCGTCGAGGTCGAGCGAGCGGAAGTCGAGCCACGCCGTACAGGGTCCCTCCCCGCCCGGCATCCGGATCGCCCGCCCGTCGCGCGCGGCGAAATCGTCCACGTACCGGAAGCGCGTGGCGGGATAGTCACCCGTCAGGTGCGTCTCCTCCAAAACGAGCCGCCGCGCACCGGGCACGGGCGGCGCCTCCTGCGCCGCGAGGGCGCGGATGCGCGTGGCGAACGCCGTGCGCCCCGCACGGTCGTCCGCAAGGGCGAGTCCACCCGGACTGTCCATCACCGCAACGAGGCGGCGGGCCGCCTCCCGTTCCGCGCGCCAGCGCGCCGCATCGACGGCCCGGCTGGAGAGCGACGGACGCGCCGCCCCGCGCACAACGCGCGTAAAATCGACCGGGATGCGCGCGAGCCGCACATTCTCCTCCCATTCCGTCCCCGCCACGCGCGCCGCCGCGCGCGCCAGAATCGCATCCGCCCGCACGAGGTCCGCCGTCTCGATCCCCGCCGCGTAGACGTTCGCGAAGCACGTCAGCGGGAAACGCTTCGTGTCGCGCGGCAAGGACCGGATGAGGTCGAAATACGTCCGCAAGTCGGGTGCGGCCGGACCAAAATGGTCCCGGAAGCAACGCCCCAGCAGCGTCCCCTCGTCCAGGTCCGGATTCCACATCCACTTCGCGAGCAGCCAGCAGCGGATGTTCGACCACACGTCGTTCGCCCCTCCGCCGTTCGTGAGCGTGAACACCTCCCGCACGCCCTGGTCCCGGAAGAACACGAGGTTCCCCCGCAGCGCATCGTAGTTCGGCCAGACATGCTGGTAGCAGCCGAAGTCCGCCGCGTAGTCCCACACGCCCAGTCGGCATCCCGACGCCCCCCAGACGCCAAAGGCATGCCGCACGCGGCGGTTTTCGAGCGCCCGGCTCACGGGAATCGGCTTCGCGAAGTCGCACTCGATCGTGCAGACGCACACCTGCACGTTGCGGCGCGGCACGATCCCCTCCGGCGGACGGCGCGTGTAGGAGTAGGCGAGCGTCTGGATGACGGCATCGGGGTAGCGCGCCTCCACCGCCTCGGCGATTTTGTTCACGAACGCGATCAGCGAACCGCTCCGGGACTTCGCCCGGCGGTCGAGCGCGGCGCAGTCCGAGCATTCGCACGCATTCAGCCAGTCGTTCGGCGAAACCCCGTAGTACCGGATTCCCTTCGGGTAGGACACCGCGATGCGCGCCAGCACCTTCTCGGTGCAGAGGCGCACGACGTCCGGGTTCGTGAGGCAGAGCTGGGTTCTGATCTTGAGACGGCGCCCGCCGACGAGCGAAAAGTATTCGGGATGCGTGTCGAACCACTCTTCGGGCGACAGCAGGCGGTTGAACGTGTGGCACATGCCCAGCACGGGATCGAAGCGGAAACGGCTTCCGCCCAGCTTCGCGTCGAAGTCCGTGAGGTTCAGCTTGTTGCGCGCCGCGAACGCATGCCCCTCCGCCGAGGACGCGCCCCAGTTCTCCGTGCGCAGGGCAAAGGCGGGACGCTGCGTCTCGTCGAGGTCCCCCGGCACGGAGAAGGACGCGAGGGACGGCACGACCTCGAAGCGGGGCGCGTACCATGCACATCCCCCGAAACGCTCCAGCAACTCGTAGACGCCGTAGAGCGGACCCCGCCCGTCCCCGCCGAGGATCAGCAGATGCGGCGGCACGGCCTTCAGGCGGAACCCCTCGTCGCCGAGGTCGCGATCCCCGTCGGTCCCTCCCAAAAGTGCTCCAGTATGACGTGTCGTGCCAAGGAGGATGGCACGCGCGGGAAGCGGTCCGTCGTCGGTCGCGACCGGCAGCGAGACGCCCGTCTGCCGTGCCAGGAACGCGCGCAGCTCGTCGGCCGCGTACTGTTCGCACGCCGTCGCCCCGGCGCGTACGACGATCGTCGCGGAGGGCGGCGCGCCCCGTTCCGCCAGCACGAGGGGCGGCGGCGCGGCGGCAACATGCGCCGCCACCAGGGCGACCGCGACGAGGCGTTTCATAGCCCCGGGAAGTCGAGCGTCGCGAAGTAGTCGCGCAGCGTCTCCGCACGGCGGATGAGCTTCACCGAGCCGTCCGGACGCAGCAGCAGCTCCGCGCTGCGGAGCTTGCCGTTGTACTGGAAGCCCATCGCGTGGCCGTGCGCCCCCGCGTCGTGGAGCACCACGAGGTCGCCGGGCGCGACGGCGGGGATGTCGCGCTGGATCGCGAACTTGTCGTTGTTCTCGCAGAGCGAGCCCGTCACGTCGCAGCGCATGAGCGGCACGGCGGGCGTCTCCGTGTAGGTCGTCCCGGCCGGACCGTACTTCGGCGCCGAAATGTGGTGGTAGGCGTTGTAGAGCGCGGGACGCATCAGGTTCGACATGCACGCATCGAGCCCCACGTAGGTGCGGTAGGTCTCCTTGACGTGGCGCACGCGCGCGACGAGGTAGCCGTAGGGCCCCGTGATGCAGCGCCCGCACTCCATGTAGAGCTTCAGGTCCGGGTGGCCCTGCGCGCGGAGGTGCGTTCGGTAGGCCGCCTCGATGCCCGCGCCGATCTTCTCCAGCGGCTGCGCCGCCTGGTCCGGACGGTAGGGGATGCCGATGCCGCCGCCGATGTTCACGAAGTCGAACGTGATGCCGACCTTCCGCGAGATGTCCACCACGCGGTCGAAGAGGAGCGTCGCCGTGTCGATGATGTACTGGGGGTCGAGTTCGTTCGAGGCGACCATCGTGTGGAGGCCGAACCGCCGCACGCCCTTCGCCTTCATCTGCGCGTAGGCGTCGTAGAGCTGTTCGGTCGTGAAGCCGTACTTCGCCTCCTCGGGCTTGCCGATGATCGCGTTCCCGCCCTTGAGCGGACCGGGGTTCCACCGGCAGCACATCAGCTCGGGGAGGCTTCCGCACGCCCGCTCCACCGCCGCGAGGTGCGTGATGTCGTCGAGGTTGACGATCGCGCCCAGCGCCTTCGCCTTGCGGAACTCCTCGTCCGGCGTGTCGTTCGACGTGAACATGATGTCCTCGCCCACGTTGCCCACCGCCTCGGCGAGCACGAGTTCCGCGAGCGAGGAGCAGTCGCTGCCGAAGCCCTCCTCGCGCAGAAGCTTCATCAGATGGGGGTTCGGCGTGGCCTTCACCGCGAAATACTCGTGGAAACCCGCATTCCAGGCAAAGGCGCTCTTGAGCCGCCGCGCATTCGCGCGAATGGCCGCCTCGTCGTAGATGTGGAACGGCGTCGGGTACGTCCGCGCAATCGCCTCAAGCTGGTCGTTCGTAAACGGCAAGGTCTTCATGGTCAAAGTTTTCATGGTCGGCAAAGCCTTCATGTCCTGCTCGTGTGCATGTCGCGTTAGTATAGCAAATCTCCCCATTACCCGCGCACGCGCATCCGTCGAAAAGATTTCTTACGCATAGAATTCTCATTGCGTCGAATCCCGGCATCTGGTAGACTGTGCGGCGTGGAACGTCCTTGGAAAGACGGCGCGGCGCAGGACGCCGGTGGCGACGGAGCGCACGTGCGGAACGACGGCGGCGTGCTGCGTCTGCGGGACGTGCCGCGCGCCATCGCGGGCACCGTGCGCGCGGACTTCGCCGCGTGGATCGAGCGCAACTTCTTCAACGCGCGGGCGGGGCGGATTGGAAACGTCTCCTACACGCGTGCGGGCGAACTGGACGACGCCATCCCGGAGTCCGGTCCGCGCAGGGGACGCCGGGAGAGCCGCCGCCTCTGGTACGCAGAGGCGTACGACCGTGCCCTCGTCGACCACATACAGCCCCTGAACGACGAGGAGGCGGACTTTCTTCTCCACCATCCGCACGTCGCCCTCCAGCTCATGCTCGGTGTCACCGACCTGCGGGGCCTTCGTTGTCTGCGGCGTGGCCTTACGCACGAGGTGGACCGCCTCCAGCGCCGGGCCTGCCGTACCCGCTACTACGTGCGCGACAACGTCCGTCGCCGTACCCTCGCCGCTGAACGGCGGCGGATCACGCGCCGCACGACGTCAAACTCCTGTCCGACGCCGGAGGCCCTGCGCGCGGCCTTCGCCGCGCGTGGGGAATCGCACGAGGCGCGCATTCGTCTCGGCGGACTCCTGGAGGACCTGGAGTGTTACGTGGACAACTGCCTCCGATTCGGTCCAGACGGCGAAATCCTCGGTCGCAACGGCGGCGTACGAGGCTGGCTGCGCGAACACGTGCCGGAACTCTCCGGGCACTACAAGACGCTCATGCGCTACAAGGCCCTTGCGCGACGTCTCCGCCAGGCAGTGGGCGTCCACGATCCCGTCCCGGCGGACACCCTGCTATCGACGGCCAAGACAGAAACGCGGGACGGGAACGTTCCAACCTCCCGCCCGAATGAGGGCCGTCCCATCCGCATGTACCGTCTCGTTGTACCCGAACGGGCACGGAGGACCACCGCGAAAATTCTCCGGAACTGCCCGAACACGTTCGCCGCGCTCTTCCGCGCCGTAGACGCCGCCCTCGACGAAGGTGGATAGGTTCTGGAGCGAGAAGGACATCAAGTGGTCGACAATCGTCGGAATGTGGTCCAAGTAATAGTCTGACAAACGTCGGACGCGATGTCTTGTACCATTTTTGTACATTCCACACCCCTCTGTGGCGATACGATAGACGCCGAAGGAGTCTGCGCCGGAACGACGTGCCGCGAAATGGCATGAGCAAGGGTACAGGGACTCTTTCGGAGGATGCTGTTTACCCGGATTGGCCGTAAACGAGCCCCCAAGCCTACTGCCCAACATCACGTACACTTCATTCACCCTGCGCGAGGGGGGAATGTTGAAAGAGATGCGTGAGAATTCTATGCGTAAGATGATTGTGTAGTTCTCGTGCATGATGGGGATAATGAAAAACGTGACCATGAACAAGATGGGGGTGTTCTGGAGAAGACTATTTTGGAGACGCTTCTGAAGAAGACTACGCTCGTCGAATCGGAAACCATACCTACAGCCGGAAGCTGTACCTACACCTACAATCGGAAGCTGTGCCTACAAGAGGCAATCGTGCCTACTGTTGTACCGACAAGGGGATTCCATGTTCCGACTACAGAATCTTAATGTCCTGTCTGCGTGCGCCGCTTTACTCATAGCCGCACGTATGCGCGACTTTTTCCGACAACCACTACGAGGGCGTGGAGCGCTCTTCAGGGCTACAGCGCCAATTTGACGGCAAACGCAATGAATGTGATCCCAAAGCATTTCTGGAGAAACGACATGCGCCTGGACGATTGGCAAAGTCCTCTCTTTGCCGTTCCCGCCAAACAGCCATACCCGACAAATACGATAAAGGTCAAGGCCATGAACAGGATCCCCAGCAGGGAACTCCTAAGCATGTAGTTTGCGCTGTCGGAACTGACATATTGCGGGAGGAATGAGAAGAAGAAGAGCGTGAGCTTTGGATTCAGCAGGTTGATCAAGATTCCACGCTTGACAATGGCCCACGCATGGGATTCCGTCCGTCTTTCCGCAAACTGGACATTCCCCTTGCTCAGAATCATGCCAATACCCAGGTAGATCAGGTACAACGCGCCCATGTATTTCATGACCGTGAATACCCGACCGTCCATCTGCATGAGCAGCGAGGAGAGAACGATGCTGATGCACAAATGAGGCAGGATGCCCGCCGTACAGCCGAGCGCGGCAAAAACGCTGTTCTTCCGTCCTTCGCTCATCCCGAGGGAGACCGTATAGACAACGCCCGTCCCCGGAATGAGAATGATGATCAGCGACGTAATCAGAAGGACGTAGAGGCTCATCGTATCTCCACCGTGCCCCGTATGGACCATGGGGAGGGTTCGGCCGCGCTGAAGCGCGGCCCTCCCGTAGACCGGAGAAATCCGCGGATCGTGATGACGAAGCCGGAGCGGTAGGGGAAGGCCGGGTTCTGCACGAGCCACGCAACGCGGCGACCGTCCTGGGTCTTGTAGACGCCGATGACGCGGAGGTTCTGTTCCTTTCTCATCGTGCGGGCAACGGTAGCCTCCTCGTCCGTAAAGGACGTGCAGACCGCCTTCCAGGTGGCGTCCATCATCGGCGCGAAGATCTTCACGGGCTTCGTGCCGTCCTCGGCGACCGTGCGCAGGGCGAGGATGTTGTCGAGCGCCTCCACGCTCGGTGCCTTGCCCGCGAACCACACCTCCTCGACCGGCAGTGGCGTGTCCTCCGCCGCGAGGAAGGTCGTGTTCGACACCGTAAAGGCGCTGCTCGTACCGAAATCAAGCTTCTTCAGGGTATCCGTGTTGTTCGCGAAGAGGTACGCGCCAAGCGTCTTCAGCGTCCCGTTTGTGCCGAGTGCGGCGGACGTCACACGCCGCCAGTTGTGGAAAGCCCCGTCACAGAGCCTTTCGAGATTTGGCAGCACGAGATCGCCCTTCGGCCCCACGCCATTCGCCGCACCTGCCTGGAGCCCCTTTGGCGAGACAAAGGTCAGACTCGACAAGTCCCATTCCGCCAAATCGCTCGACGCGAAGGTCGCGGGTCTAAAATTCGTTGTGTGGACTCCAGTGTTGGAACCAATCTTCGTCAAATTCGGAAGATTCAGAACCAGACGATCAATCGGGCAGGAAGAGAACTCATACGCCCAAGGGAAGAGAGGATTCGTCATATCCGGGCAGTTCAGAACAGTATTCGTCACCGCATAGGCACCATTGAAGACCTGCGAACCCCAATCGGAAAATCCCGTGGTCGGGGCGTAGAACGATGTGACCTGGCCATCGCTCCCGAAAGCCTTTCCGCTGAAAGTCGCAATGGTCCAGCGGGCCTCTTCGTCTCCGACGCAACCCTTGGTATAGACGGGTCCTGACAAATCCAGTTCCCCCTTCAGCGCGGCGTCAATGTCCGCCGGAAACGCCCAAGGGTCCTTCGTACGCCCATCGCCGCGTTCCGCATTCTGGACACCGACCTGAAGGGAACGGTCCGCCGTGTTCGTGACGACCAGCGTCCAATAACCGTCCGTGATGGTCTGCGGCACCGCCTCCGCGTCGAATTCCCACGCATGAATAAAACGCGCCATGACCGACACGTTGTCCGTCGCCCTGAACGTGAACGCATTGCCCGTCGGTACCGTGCCGTCGGGCAACATTCCCTCCCACGCGACCTGCGTCGTGTCCTTCGCGGGCTTTGCCGTCACGGTGACATCCGCCCCGTAGGGGACCTCGCCGTCCGTCACCTCTTCGCCGTCCACCGTGACCGTCCAGGAATCCCCGTACTGGCCCTCCGAACGGGAGCCAATCGCGACGCGGCACGTGAAACCGAGGGTGGACAAATCCGCCGTGCCGATGTACTGCGCGTTCTGCGTGTGGAAGACATCCGCCGCGACAACGCCGAACGGCACCTTCCAGTCCGGATGCGCCGCCGTGAACGCGGCAATCTCCTCCTCCGTCAGCGCGGTTGCGCCCGCACGGACCGCCGCCCACGCCGCCGTGTCCGGGACATAGAAAACCATCGACTTCTCGGCATGGTTCGCCGTACCGAACGCCAATCCGCCCTCCTCGAACGTCGGGACGCTTCCCGTCATCCACACACGTTCAAGATTCGCCAACGCAAACGCATTGGTTGCGACCGTCCAGCCGTCTCCCCCTCCCCCTGTAACAAGTTCCGCCGCCCTGGATGAACCCGAAAACGCATTCGCGCCAACCGCCACCAGGGAATTATGGCGATTGCCCAGTTCCAACCGCGTCAGCCCCAACGCCCCAAACGCCGAATACTCGATTGTCTTCACGTTCGGCATCCTCAACGTGCCACCGAGGCGCGCCCAGTAGCACGCCTCATACTTGACCGTCTCAAGGCCGTTCAAGTCCCAATCCGTCGCATCGACACCCGTTTTCGTCGAATAGATGCCGTGCCAGCCGATTTCCGTGACACGCGGAATCTTCAGGACGAGCGTCGCCAGGTTGTCGTTCATCACGCCGCACCCCGGCCAGGAAGTCAACGACGGGCACTCGAACGTCATGGACTCGTAGACACGGCCACTGTATTCAAACTCGTTCCACGACATCGACTCCAGTTCGTGCGGCGCGACGAACTCAACGATGGGCGAGCCGTTCCTGCGAAGCGCCCGGTTGACGAAGCGCGAAATCGTCCACGTGTTACCATCCGGATCCCGAATCTCCTCCGACAGGTCCAGGACCGTCCCGCCGACAAAGCTCCCGTCGTCACGGAGCCGATAGGCATCCCCTGCGGACGAACCGCCCAGATCAAGTGTCCGCTTCGCGGCATCGCGTACCTGTACGTTCAGCACCCAGTCGGTCGAACGGCCGACCGCGTTGTTGTTCGAGATGACGCTTTCCTCGGGCAGGTAGACCCAGGGCGACGACACCGCCCCGGCGGAGGCGGCCAACGCAACCGACGCGCAAACAGCGGCGAATCTCGTTTTCATGGTTGTTCTCCTTGCTTTGGACATGAACGCGGCGCAGTTTATCCCACCCACGTAAGGGATGGATGAGAAACCTGTCAAAAATCGATGAGGCATATTCTAGTACGCCTCTCCGCGCCTGACGAGAACCCTAGGTTACGGTTCTGAACGGAGATGCGGCGTTGACGCAGCGGGGGATGGACGAGAGCGGAGGTCGCAACAAGTTGCGACCCTCCCGCGATTGGAGCCGACGGTCGCGTAGGAGCGCGACCCTCCCACGGGCCGCCCCACAGCGCCACGCGCCGAGGCGGCGCGGGTACATCGCGCGCCGAATTGACCTAGCGGAGCTGCTGGAGGCGGGTGCGGGCGGCGGACACCATCGCGGGGACGTCGTCGAGGCCCTGGACCGCCGCTTCGAGCGGACAGGGGCCAGACTGGTCGCGGTTGAGGATCTGCGGCACGAGACGGTCGGCCGAACAGGCGACGCCGTGCGCCGCCAGGAGCGCGCGGGCCGGTTCGCACATCAGGTCCGCATGGACGCGCGCCGCGCCGAACGCGACGCAGACCGCCGCCGCCGCGCGGCCGATAACCCTGTCGATGACCCACGCGCCCGCCACGTCCGTCGGCTGCCGGTCGCAGAGGTCCAGGAGCGGCGCGAGGCCGCGTCCGTTCCCCTGCGCGCAGATCCGTCCGTCCTTCACCAGCACGACCGCCGCCCGGTCCGCCGCGAAGAGGCGGCGCGCCGCGTCGAGGGCGTTCACGCCTCCTCCGAGATTTCGCGGGGGATGTAGCCCTCCGCGCAGGCGAGGGAGACGAGGAAGAGCGAGAGCACGGAGGCGGAGCGCAGGGGGCAGTCGCCGCAGGCGTGGATCAGCAAGGCCGTGTCGCCGAGCAGGATCCAGAACGCACCCGCCGGGAGGCAGAAGACGGCGCGCGGACGCGGCGGCGCCTTGTCCGCCTTCATGAACCGTGCGGCCCGGTAGAGCCGGTACCAGTCGCGGAAGACGGGGGCCACGAGGAGCAGCACGATGCCCACGAGCAGGAAGAGGCCCACGGCGCCGTGTTCGCAGAGGAACTGGAGGTAGTCGTTGTGGACGTTCGCGCCGCCGTTGGTCTGCACGTGGCGGAGTTCGTCGTCCTTCAGGTAGGAGAGCGTGAAGTGCTTGTAGCCCCAGCCGCCGACGCCGAAGAAGGGATGGTCCTTGAAGATCTCCGTGGCGATGCGCGTGTGGTACTGGGCCTTGCCGGAAACGCGGTCCAGGACGCCGAGCGAATCGACCGTGGCGAGTTCCCTGCCGACGTTCGGCGGCGCGAAGACCGAGACGAGCAGGAGGAAGAAGAGCCCCCCGCCGAGCGCGAAGGCGGCGCTCCGCACGCGGCGCGCGCGCGCATGGCGCGAGAAGAGGAGGGAAAGCACGTAGTAGACGAAGGCCAGGAACGCGAGCGCGAAGAGGCAGAGCATCGCGGCGCGGCAGAGCGTACACAGGACGCCGAAGAAGAGCAGCACGACGGCGGCGAGCGGATAGTGCGCGCGCAGCCAGCGCTTGAGCACGCGCTGCTTCGTCACGGCCGTCGCCTTGTCGAGCGGCGGCATCGCCGCCACCTCCGCCACGCGGTGCTGCCAGAGCCCCACCGCGAACGCGAACGCCATCACGAAGAACGCGCCGCCCATGTTCGGGTAGGCGAACACGGAGAAGAAGTGGACCTTCGACGGCGCCGGACGCCAGTACGGGAATTCCGCGCCCGTCCCCTGCTGGATGAACCCCAGCACGGCCAGCCCCACCGCGTTCCACACCAGCATCTCCATCAGGATGCGCTTGCCCTGGCGCGAGAGCGCGTGCTTCGCCGCGAGCATGGCCATCAGGGCGGGCAGGAACCACAGCAGCACGGTGAAATGCTCCTGCACGTTCACGCAGAACGGCGCGAACGGGACGGGCGCCCTGGCGACGTCCTCCGCCGGGAGGCCCGTCTCGGCGGCGAGCTTCAGGATCTGCGGGTAGTCGCAGGAGGGGCAGAGCCCGCGGTTCACGAACGGGATGAGCAGCACGAGCAGGAAGAGGAGCGTGAAGTAGAAGAGCGGATCCCGCCGGAGGCCGTCCCACACGCGCCGCCGCGCGGACACCGCGTCCTCGTAGGGACGCCGCTGCGGGAAGAAGAACAGCCCCTCGAAGAGGAACGCGAGCAGCCACGGCAGCGTGGGCACGAGCGCGTCCGCGCGCATCCCCCCGCAGAGCCAGGCGCACGCGGCCGGCACCACGAAGACGAGAATCACCGCCAGGTTCCTGAAAAGCACGTCCACCATGATCGACCTACCCTTTCGCTTCTTCGGACATCCAACCGCGCACCGCCGACAGGACCGCCGCCACGGCGTCCCCGGGCCGCACCTTCCCGGCGGGCCGCCCGCCCACGTAAAGCAGGAACTCGCGCGCGCCGCCGCATAGGGCGACATCGGCCCCCTTCGCCTCGCCGGGACCGTTCACGACGCACCCCATCACGGCCACGTGGGGCAGCTTCCCGCGCGCCGCATCGGTGCGGACCAGGCGCTCCAGCGCCTCCTCCACCGCCGCCGCGACGCCGACCACATCGACCTTCGTGCGTCCGCACGTCGGGCAGCTCGTCACGGACGGCCCCGGCGCGCGCAGCCCGAGGGCCCGCAGGATCTCCAGCCCCACCTTCACCTCGCGCTCCGGCGCGTCGGTGAGGGAGACGCGGATCGTGTCGCCCAGCCCCTCCTCCAGCAGGATGCCGAGCGCCACGCTCGACCGCACCGTGCCCGGCAGGAAGGTCCCCGCCTCCGTCACGCCCAGGTGGAGCGGGCAGTCGGTCCGCTCCGCGAGCAGCCGGTACGCCGCCAGCGTGCGCGCGACGTCGCTCGCCTTGACGGAAACCGCGATGTCGCGCATCCCCTCGGCCTCCAGCAGGGCCACGTGGGCGAGCGCGCTTTCGACCAGGGCCTCGGCCGTCGCCGCGCCGTACTGCGCCAGGAGCTCCCGCTCCAGCGAGCCGCCGTTCACGCCCACGCGGATGGGGCCGCGCCGCGCCTGCGCGGCGCGCGCGACGGCCTGGACGCGCGCGCGGCCGCCGATGTTGCCGGGATTGAGGCGCAGGGCGTCCGCCCCCGCCTCGATCGCCGCGAGCGCGCAGCGATAGTCGAAATGGATGTCCGCCACGAGCGGGACGGGGCTTTCCCGGCGGACGACGCCGAACACGCGCGCCGCCTCGACGTCCGGCACCGTGAGGCGCACGAGGTCCGCCCCCGCCTCCGCGCAGCGCCGCACCTGCGCCGCGAGGGCCGCCGCGTCGTGCGGATCGGCCGTCGCCATCGTCTGGACGGAGACCGGGGCGCCGCCGCCGAGGGGCAGCGGACCGATCTTCAGCGCGCGCGTCTGGGAGCGGGTGTACATGGACGCCTACTTGCCGAGGTCGAATGCGGGGCGGAACGCCTTCGCCGCCCGCTCGCGTTCCGCGCTCTGCCGCAGGGCCTCCTCGTGGCGGTCGGTCGCCACGCTCAGGCGGCGGCTGCGCGAAACGTCGCGGAAAACGAGGAAGAGCATGAGCGCGAGGAAGAGCCACATGAACGCGACGGACAGGCCGTCCACGATCTTCTTCGGCGGACGGCGCCGGAACAGGAGTTCGAAGAGGGCGAAGAGGATGAGCCCGCCGTCCAGGACGGGAATCGGCAGTAGGTTGAGGATCGCGAGGTTCACGTCGACGAACCGCAGGAAGCCCACCGCGTCCCAGATGTTGTGGCGCACCTGCCTGTAGAGCACCTGCGCGATCATGACGGGTCCGCCCAGCGCGCCCGCGACGGCCTTGGACTCCTTCGGCGTCACGAGGCCCTGGAGAACGCGGAAGATCTGCCCCGCATCCCACTTCAGCTGCGCGAGCGGATTCCGGCTCGGCATCCAGGAGGCCGCCGTCGCCTGCCGCGCCACCTGGAAGCCGACGAGCGGACGCCCGGCCTCGGCGTCGAACGCCGCTTCGAGCCGCACCGTCAGGTTCGTGCCGCCGCGCGCGACGCCGAGCGCGAGCGCCCCCGCGCCGCGTCGCTTGATCGCCGCGCGCATCTCGGCGAACGTCTCCACCGCCGTCCCCTCGACGGAGACGATCCGGTCGCCCGGCAGCAGACCCGCCTTCTCCGCCGACATGCCCGCGACGAGTTCGCCGACGCAGGGGGGCAGGGAGGGCTCGGCGTCGAGCATGTAGGAATCCAGCACCTCGTTGCGCGCCACGGCGATCGGCAGCGTCAGCTCCGCCTCCCCGCGCCGCACGACGAACGGAACGGTCCGCCCGCCAGAAAGGGCCGCCGCCACCGCGACGTCGTTCCACGCCTGGACGGCGCGCCCGTCGACGGAGAGGACGCGGTCGCCCTCCTGCAGGCCGCCCATCTCCGCCGCGCCGTCCGGCGCCACGGCGCCCACGACGGGCGGCGTCTCGCCGAAGCGCGCCCCGGGCGCGAGGGCCAGCAGGAGCGCGAGCACGACGGCGAAGACGATGTTGCCGAAAGGCCCCGCGAAGGCGACGACGATGCGCTTCCACGCGCAGATCTCCTGGAGCGTGCCGCCCTTCTCCGTGCCGCCCTGCAGGGTGTCCGTGCCCTCGGGGTCGAGCTGCGGCAGGGCCACGTAGCCGCCGAAGGGGATTGCGGAGACGCGGTACTCCACGCCGCCGATCGTCTTCTTCCAGAGGGCGGGACCGAACCCGATCGAGAAGCGGTCCACGCGCAGACCGAAGATGCGGGCCGCGAGGAAGTGGCCGAGCTCGTGGATGAAGACCGCGAGCGAGAAGAGGAGAATGCACGCGACGATGGCGAAGACGGTGGCTAGGGTTTCCATGTTTGGGCGAACTTTCTGGCGGCCGCGTCGGCGGTCCACACGTTTTGGAG
>CAKULR010000017.1 GCA_934667295.1 uncultured Kiritimatiellota bacterium | reverse complement strand
ATGATGCCCGCCGCCGTGCGCGACCTGCCGTTCGTGCGCTACGCGATCACCGTCAACGGCGCGCAGGTCTACGACCGCGTGGCCGACGCGGCGATCGTCCGCGAGGAAATCCCCCTCGAAACGGCCATCGCCGTGATGCGCCTCCTCGACGGCTACGACGTCATCTACGACTGCTACCGCGCGAACTGGGGCTGGATGAGCGCGGCGTTCAAGGAGAGGGCGGCCGCCTACGCGACGGACGAACACTATCTCGGGATGGTGCAGGACTTCCGCCGCCCCGTCCCGGAGCTGAAGGCGCATCTCGCGGCGACGGCGGCCGGGGGGGACGTGCAGAAGATCATGCTCTTCGCGCGCCTCGACGGCCCGGCGGACGCGACGGCGCGGATCGCCGAGGCGGTCCGTACGCGCTTCCCCGAAATCAAGGTGACGTCCACGACCTGGAACAACCTGGAGCTCAACATCGCCTCGGCCCACAAGGGCGTGGCGCTCGCGCGCTTCGCGGAATACCTGGGCCTTACGTGCGCGAACTGCCTCGCGCTCGGCGACGGGCGCAACGACCTCACGATGATCGAGGCCGCCGGCGTGGGCGTCGCAATGGCGAACGCGCATCCGGACGTGCTTGCGGCTGCGGACTACGTGACCCTCTCAAACGACGAGGACGGCGTGGCCGCCGCCCTCGCCCACTACGGCCTCGCCTAGAAGGAAATTCTTGCCATGGACATCTTCAGAATCGCCACGACCGATGACGGTCTCTCCAACGACGAAATCGCCGCCGCGCTCGCCCAGTCGCTCGAAGGGCGCGCGTTCCCCCGCGGGAAGGCGCTGGTCATTCCGCCGGACTTCACGCGCTACCACTCGAACGCGGGCTTCATCACCTGCGCGTACTGGAAGCTCCTCACGGCGCGGGGCGTCCAGGTGGACGTGATGCCCGCGCTCGGCACGCACGTGCCCGTGAGCGCGGAACAGTGGAAGGTCATGTTCCCCGACATCCCCTACGAGAAGATGATCGTCCACGGCTGGCGCACGGACGTGGTGAAGCTCGGCGACGTGCCGGCGGAGGTCGTCTCCGAGATCACGGACGGGCTCTGGAAGGAACCGGTCGCCGTGGAGGTCAACCGGCGCATCATGGACGAGACGTACGACCTCATCATCTCGCCCGGACAGGTCGTCCCGCACGAGGTGATCGGCATGGCGAACCACGCGAAGAACCTCTTCGTGGGCGTGGGCGGCAGCGACATGATCAACAAGTCGCACATGATCGGCGCCGTGTGCGGCATGGAAAAGGCGATGGGGCGCGACCACACGCCCGTGCGGCGCCTCTTCGACTATGCGTTCGAGCACTTCGTCGCACAGCGTCCGATCCTCTGGGTGCTGACGGTGAACACGGCGCCGGGCGGGAAGATCCATTCCCACGGGCTCTTCATCGGGGAGGGGCGGAATTGCCTCACCGAGGCGGTGAAGCTTGCGCAGCGGAAGAACATCGACTACGTGGAACACGGCATCAAAAAGTGCGTCGTGTACCTCGACCCGTCCGAATTCACGTCCACCTGGCTCGGCAACAAGGCCGTCTACCGCACGCGCATGGCGATGGCGGACGGCGGGGAGCTGATCATCCTCGCGCCGGGCGTCCACCAGTTCGGCGAGGACAAGGCGGTCGACGCGCTCATCCGCAAGTACGGCTACCGGGGACGCCTCCACACGCTGGAGGTCTTCAACCGGCCCGAGAGCGCGGACCTGCGCGCGAACATGGGCGCGGCCGCGCACCTCATCCACGGCTCGTCGGACGGGCGCTTCTCGATCACCTACTGCGTGAAGAACATCACGCGGGCCGAGGTCGAGGGGGTGGGCTTCCAGTCCGCCGACTACGACGAAATGGCCGCGAAGTACGATCCCGCGAAGCTGAAGTACGGTTCCAACACCGTCGGGGGCGAGGAGATCTACTTCATCCCGAATCCGGCCCTGGGGCTCTGGATCAACCGCGAACGGTTCCAGCGTACATGAAGGCGAAGACCATCCTTCTGGCCCTTGCCGCGTGGCTGGGCGCGGGCGGCGCGGGGGCGGCGGAGACCGTCCCGGCGGGTACGCCGGACCATGGTTCGCGGACATTCTGGGATGTGGCGGCCCTGGCGCAGCCGCCCCGCACGTTTCCCGTGGAGGTGCCGTGCTCGAACGAGTACGGGCGCGTGGCGGGCGTGGAGCCGATTTGGATCGCGGGCGAACTCTGGCGCGGTCGGCCGACGCGCGTGTTCGCGTGGTGGGGCCTCCCGAAGGGGGCTTCGGCGCAGCGGAAGGTTCCGGCGATGGTGCTGGTACACGGCGGCGGCGGCACGGCGTTCGCGCGCTGGGTGAAGACCTGGAACGACCGGGGGTATGCGGCCATCGCGATGGACACCTGCGGCAGGATTCCGCAGGGCGAACGGGACGGGAAGCCCCATCCGGCGCACGCCTGGTCGGGCCCTAGTGGTTGGGGGAGTTCCGTCGCGCAGGTGAACGAGCCGATCCGGGACCAGTGGACCTACCATGCCGTCGCGGCGGTGATGCGCAGCCATTCGTTCCTGCGGGCGCGTCCCGAGGTGGACCCCGCCCGCATCGGCCTCACGGGCATCAGCTGGGGCGGCTACCTCACAAGCATCGTGATGGGCGTCGACGACCGCTTCGTGTTCGCGGCGCCCGTCTACGGTTGCGGTTGGTACGACCTCAACCCGCAGTGGACCCGGCACATGGGCTTGGGCGCGCCGGCGAACTACCGGCGGTGGCTCGCGCTGTGGGATCCCAGGCACTATCTGCCGGACGCCCGGCGTCCCGTCCTCTGGTGCTGCGGCACGAACGACCGCTGGTATCCGCTCGACGCCGTGCGCCGTTCGTACGAGGCCCTGTCCCCGGATGTGCCGCTCACCCTCTCGCTCAAGCTGCGCATGCCGCACGGGCATCCCCCGGCGGGCGATCCGAAGGAGATCGCCACGCTTGCGGACCACCTTCTGCGCGGCGGCGCGCCGCTCGTGGCGGTGAAGACGGCCGAGGTGCGGGACGGACGCCTCCGCGTCGCGTTCGACGCCCGGGGACGCCGCGTCGTACGGGCCGAACTGCTGGCAACCGAGGACGCCAACCCCGTCCTCGAACGGCGCGCGTGGTCCGCGACGCCCGTCCCCGGCTTCGACGGTACGCGGACCTCCCTCGCCGTCCCCGTCCCGGCACGGGCCGTCATGTTCTTCGTGAACCTCGTCACGGACGACGGTCTCGTCACCTCGACCCGCATCTTCACGCGCGAGTAGGCGCTTGACGAAGGAGGATCGCGATGTATTGGACGGAAACGCCAGACGGCATCATCCTGAACGTGCGCGCCCAGCCGCGTTCCTCGAAGGCGGGCCTCGACGGCCTCCTGGGCGATGCCGTGAAGGTGCGCATCCGCGCGGCGCCGGTGGACGGCAAGGCGAACAGGGAGCTGGTCGAAACGCTCGCGGCGGCGTTCGGCGTCCCGAAGTCCGCCGTCTCCTTCAAGGGCGGAGAGACGTCGAAGACGAAGCGGCTGCTCGTGCGCGGCGTGACGGCGGCCGGTGTGAAGGCCGTGGTGGAGGGGTGAGCGATGGCGACGCTGGACTACGAACGGGCGGCGGGCGATGTCGTGATGGGTATCGACGAGGCGGGGCGCGGCCCGCTCGTCGGCGGCGTCTATGCGGCGGCGGTCACGGTGCCGCTCGCCGAGGCGGAGGCGCTGCTCGCGGGCCCCTGGAAAGACGTCACCGACTCGAAGAAGCTCACGGCCCGCGCGCGCGAACGCCTGGCCGAGACCATCCGCACGACGCCCGGCTGTACCTGGTGTGTCGCCTCCGCCTCGCCGGAGGAGATCGATCGGCTCAACATCCTCCGCGCAACCCACCTCGCGATGCGCCGCGCGGCGGAGGGCGTCGCCGAAAAGATGAGGGTGCCCAAGGCCGGAAAGCCGAGCGGCGGTGAAACGGGGGACGAGGCCGTTCCCGGCGTGTACCTGTCGATTCTCGTGGACGGACTCCCCGTGCCGACGCTGCCGTTCCCCTCGCGGAACATCGTGAAGGGGGACGCGAAGTCGCTCTTCATCGCGGCGGCGTCGATTCTCGCGAAGACGGCGCGCGATGCGGACTGCCTGCGCCTGGACGCCCTCTACCCCGGCTATGGCTTCGCGCAGCACAAGGGCTATCCCACGCCCGCGCACCTGGAGGCCCTGCGACGCCTGGGCCCCTGTCCCGAACACCGCCGCAGCTTCGACCCCGTCTCCCAGCTGACGCTCTTCTGAGTGGCATATTTTCCACTTGCGGGATGACGGCAAAAAAACTATAATTCGCACCAAACGAAACGCACGAAAAGGATTTGACATGAAGAAGATTCTGATGGCTTTCTGTGTCGCGCTCGCCTGCTCGGTCTCCCTGGCCCAGGATGCGGCGGCCTCCACGGGCAACGTGCCCGCCGCCAAGCCCTCGACGACGGCGGCCTGGCCGGTGTGGCTGGCGTTCAACTCGACGAAGAACATCGACGTGATCGGTCTGCGCCTCACGCTTCCCTACGGCGCGTGCGAGAGCGTGACGGGTTTCGACCTCGGCATCTACGGCAGCTGCCGCTACTTCGAGGGCGCGCAGGTGAACATCCTCCGCAACGAGGCGAAAGACGTCATGTCCGGCATCCAGGTGGGCGTCTACAACACCGCCGGGCGCGGTGACCTGACGGGCTTCCAGGTGGGCCTCTTCAACGAGGCCTGCACGCTGCGCGGCTTCCAGGTGGGCCTCATCAACCTCGCCGAGCGCGTGGAGGGCTTCCAGGTGGGTCTCATCAACCGCGCCGATTCGGCGTATGGGTTCCAGGTCGGCGGCGTGAACATCATCCGCGACAGCGAGCTCGCGTTCTGCCCGATCGTGAACATCGGCTTCGACATCTTCCCCAACTACTGATTCGGCAATGCACATTCGTCCGTTTTCAGCCGTGCGGCCGACTCCTGAGAAGGCGTCGGCCGTTGCCGCTGTTCCCTACGATGTCGTCGACACGGCCGAGGCGCGCGCGCTGGCGGCGGGGAACCCGGCGAGCTTCCTCCATGTGTCGCGTCCCGAGATCGACATGCCGGACGGGACGGACTGCGCGTCGCCCGCCGCCTACGCCCAGGCGAAGAAGGCGCTCGACGCCCTCGTCGCCTCGGGGACGCTCGTGCGGGACCCCGACCCGAAGTTCTACGCCTACCGCCAGGTCATGGGTAGCCACGCCCAGACGGGCATCGTGGCGACCTTCGACACCCAGGACTACCTTGCGGGCGTGCTGAAGCAGCACGAGAAGACGCGCCAGGACAAGGAGGACGACCGCACGCGCCACATCGAGATCCTGCACGCGCACACCGGTCCCGCGTTCCTCACCTACAAGGACGACCCCGCCATCGACGCGCTTGTCGCCGAGGCCTGTGCGGGCGCGCCGCTCTACGACTTCGTCGCGGCGGACGGCATCCGCCACACGGTGTGGGAGATCGCCTACGGGCACGAGTGCCGGGCGGACGAACTGGTGGAGCTCTTCGCGCGCATCCCCGTCGCCTACATCGCGGACGGACACCACCGCAGCGCGGCCGCGAGCCGCTATGCCCGGGAACACGGTTTCGCGGGCGAGAGCCGCTGGTTCCTCGCCGTGGCGTTCCCGGCCTCGCAGCTGCGGATCCTGCCCTACAACCGCCTCGTCGCGGACCTCAACGGCCTCACGGCCGAACAGTTCCTCGCGCAGGTGAAGGCGCGCTTCACGGTGACGGAGGCCGCCGACGGCGTACCGGCGGCCGGGCGGCATGCGCGGATGTTCCTCGCGGGGAGGTGGTACGACCTCGCGTGGGAGGTGCCCGCCGGAACGGATGTCGTTTCGGCGCTCGACGTCTCCGTGCTGCAGGACCGTCTGCTCGCGCCCGTGCTGGGCATCGACGACCCGCGCACGTCGCCGCGCATTTCGTTCATGGGCGGGGTGCGTCCGCTCGCCGAACTCCGGGAGCGGGTGGCGGATGGACGGGACGCGGTTGCGTTCTCGATGTACCCCGTGACCGTGGGCGAGATGATGTCCATTGCCGACGCGGGGGCGGTGATGCCGCCGAAGTCGACCTGGTTCGAACCGAAGCTGCGGTCGGGACTCTTCGTCCACGCCGTCTGACGCGATGTACAGTCCTCGTGCATACTGGCGGCTTCTGAAGCGGAAGATGGTCGGGGAGCCCCTGTCGTCCGAGGCGATTGCCGCCGGATGGGCGCTGGGCATGTTCGTGGGGTGCGCGATTCCGTTCGGCCTCCAGCTCATCGTCTCCGTGCCGCTCGCGCTGATGATGCGCGTCTCGAAGGTGGGGGCGACGGTGGGGACGCTCGTCACGAACCCGGTGACGATCTTCTTCATCTACCCGGCGCAGACGTGGTTCGTGAACCGTCTGCTGTTCAACGGGTCGCTCTCGTTTGATCGTCTCATGGAAGTGGAGTGGACGTGGGAGGCCGTGCGCAGGCTTGGCGCCGAGGCGATGGTGTGCTTCTTCCGGGGGGGCTTTCTCCTCGCCATCGTCCTCACGCCCATGACCTAGTTCATCGTCAAGCGCGTCGTGACGACGTATCGTCGGACGCGGGAGCAGAAGCGGAATGGGACATCCCGGTGACGATCGGCTCGCGGCGCTGATGCGCACGGCGGCGCGGCGTCGGCTCGACGCCGTTCTCCTCTTCGACGAGGCGAACGTACGCGCGCTCACGGGCGTCGCGTGCGACAATGGCTGTCTGGCGCTCGTGCGCGCTGCGGCCTCATCGTCCTTTTCGACCGTCTTCATCACCGACTTCCGCTACGTGCCGATGGTGCATCGCGTGGCGCCGGACCTGAAGGCGGTGGAGCGGGCGCGCGGCGTCTCCTTCGCCGCCGCCGCGAAGGGCGTCTGCGCGAAGGTGCGCGCCGGGCAGTCCGTGCGCCGGATCGGCTACGAGGGGACGCTTGCCACGTCGCGCTACCTGGACCTGCGGAAGGAATTCCCCCGCGCAACGCCCGTCGACGTGGACGGGGATGTGAAGTCGCTGCGCGCCGTGAAGACGGTGGAGGAGATCACGCGCATCGTGGCGGCGGAGGCGCTGAACGACGAGATCTGGGCGCGGGCGCAGAAGGACATCAGGCCCAACATGACGGAGAAGGACATCCAGCGCACGATCCGCGCGTGGATGAACGCGCTCGGCGACGGCGAGGCGTTCGAGACGATCGTCTGCGCGGGGGCGAACGCGGCCGAGTGCCACCACGTGCCGGACGGCACGGTGTGGCGGAAGGGCGAACCGCTGCTCGTCGACATGGGCGTGAAGCTCGACGGCGTCTGCAGCGACATGACCCGCTGCCTGAAACCCTCCCGCTCCCCCGACCCGGAGTACGGCCGCGTCTACGACATCGTGCTGGAGGCGAACCGGGCGGCCATCGCGGCGGCGAAGCCGGGGATGACGACGGGCGCGCTCGACAAGGTGGCGCGCGACATCATCAAAAAGGCCGGGTACGGAAAGGCGTTCGGGCATGCGCTGGGGCACGGCGTGGGGTACGAGATCCACGAACTGCCCACGGCGCGTCCGAAGGACGGGACGGTGCTGGAGCCGGGGATGCTCGTGACGATCGAGCCGGGCATCTACCTGGAGGGGCGCCTTGGCGTGCGCATCGAAGATCTTGTGCTGATCACCACGACGGGGTGCGAGGTGCTCTCGCACAGCCGCAAGTAAGGAGAAGAGAACATGAAGAAAGCGACAATCGAGACGTCGATGGGTTCCATCACGCTGGAGCTGGACGACGCGAAGGCGCCGGTGACGGTGGCGAACTTCCTCGCCTACGCGAAGGACGGCCACTACGACGGCACGATCTTCCACCGCGTGATCGACGGGTTCATGATCCAGGGTGGCGGCTTCACGAAGGCGATGGACCAGAAGCCGACGAAGGCGCCGATCAAGAACGAGGCGGCGAACGGCCTCCGGAACGCGCGCGGCACGATCGCGATGGCGCGCACGATGGTGGTCGATTCCGCCACGAGCCAGTTCTTCATCAACCTGGTGGACAACAGCTTCCTCGACTATCGCGGACCCGACCCGCGCACGTTCGGCTACGCGGTGTTCGGCCGGGTGACGGACGGCATGGACGTGGTGGACAAGATCGCGAAGGTGAAGACCGGCTTCGCGGGCCCCCACCAGAACGTCCCCGAGGAGCCCATCGTCATCAAGAAGGTCCACGTCGCCGCCGAGGCCCCGAAGCCCGACGCGAAGTAGCGCGATCGATGGCGGACGGCGTGGAGATGGAGACGGTCGACGGCACCGTCAAGTCCGTCGTGTTCCGGAACGACGAGACGGGCTTCACCATTCTCCACGTCACCCCCGCCGAGACGGACGGGGCGTTCCGCCTCGCCGCGCGCGAGATCACCGTCCTGGGTATCTGCGCGGCCGCCTGGGAAGGCGAGGAGCTGCATGCGACGGGGGAGTGGGTCGACGACCCCGTGCGCGGGCGCCAGTTCAAGGCGAAGTCCGTCGAGTGCATCCCGCCGAAGTCCGTCGAGGGCGTGCGTCGCTACCTCGCGAGCGGACTCATCCGCGGCATCGGCCCCGTCCTCGCAAACCGCATCGTCGACCGCTTCGGCGCGGAGACGCTTGACGTCCTCGACCACCACTCGGGGCGTCTCCGCGAGATCCCAAAGGTGGGTCCGAAGAAGATCGCCTCCATCGTACAGGGCTGGCGCGAGGGCAAGGGCACGCGCGAGGTGATGATCTTCACGCAGACGTACGGCATCTCCGCCGGCAAGGCGGCGAAGATCTACCGCACCTACGGACCCGATTCCGTCGCGATCATCAAGCGCGACCCCTACCGCCTCTGCCGCGACATCTGGGGCATCGGCTTCGCGACGGCGGATCGCATCGCGCTCGCGGTGGGCCTTCCGAGGGATTCGCCCTTGCGCGCGCGCGCCGCCATCGTCTTCACGCTGCGGACGGAGGCGGACGAGGCGGGGCACTGCTGGACGTCCGAGCCGGATCTGCTCCTCCACGCGCAGGAACTCGTCGGCATCTCCGTCGAAACGCTCGCCGAGGCGCTGAAGCACGAACTCGACGCGGGGCGCGTCGTGAAGGAGGGCGACCGCCTCTACCTGCGCGACCTCTGGATCGCCGAGCGGCGGGTGGCGGCGAAGCTGAAGGACCTGCTCGCGTCGCCGCCCTCCTTCGCCCCCATCGACCCCGACCGGGCGGTCGCGTGGTGGGAGAGGAAGACGGGTTTCACGCTCGCGCCCGCGCAGCTGCGCGCCGTGCGCGCGTCGGTCGCTTCGAAGGTCTCCATCGTGACGGGCGGCCCGGGCGTCGGCAAGACGACGATCATCCGCGCGCTCGTCGAGATCTTCGCGGCGCGCACGGGCGTCTACAGGATCTCCATCCAGCTCGGCGCGCCGACGGGCCGCGCCGCGAAGCGCATGGCGGAGTCGACGGGGGCGCCCGCGCAGACCCTGCACCGCCTCCTCAAGTACAATCCGCAGACAAACGAAGTCACCTACAACGAGGAGAGACCGCTCGCGGGGGACGTCTTCATCTTCGACGAGATGTCGATGGTGGACATCCGACTCATGGCCGACCTCGTTGCCGCCCTGCCGCGCCGGGCGACGCTCATCCTCGTGGGCGATACGGACCAGCTGCCCTCCGTCGGCCCCGGCAACGTGCTGCGCGACCTCATCGCCTCGCAGGCGATTCCCACCTCGCAGCTGACCGAGATCTTCCGCCAGGACAGCACGGGTCTCATCGTCCGGAACGCCCACCACGTCAACGCGGGCGAGCCGTTCGAGACGCGCGCGGGCGCAAGCGACTTCTACTTTGTCGCCCAGGACGATCCCGCGAAGGCGTTGGACCTCGTGCTGGATTTCATGGTCACGCGCATCCCCCGCCATTTCCATCTGGAACCGCTGCAGGACGTGCAGGTGCTCACGCCGATGCGGCGGAACCTCCTCGGGGCGGAAAACCTCAACGCCGCCATCCAGAAGCGGCTGAACGGCGCGGGGCCGGGCGTGGTGCGCGGGAGCATGGAGTTCCGCGCGGGGGACCGCGTGATGCAGCTGCGGAACAACTACGACAAGGACGTCTACAACGGCGACGTGGGGTTTGTCCAGTCCGTCGATTCGGCGGAACGCGCGCTCGTCGTCCTCTTCGACGGACGCCCCGTCGAGTACCGCGCGGCCGACCTTGACGAACTCACGCTCGCCTACGCGACGACGATCCACAAGTCGCAGGGGAGCGAATACCCGGCCGTCATCGTCCTTCTCCACCGCCAGCACTACATGATGCTGCAGCGCAACCTCCTCTACACGGCGATCACGCGCGGCAAGAAGCTCGTCCTCGTAATCGGTTCGCCCTGGGCCGTGAAGCAGGCCATCGAGACGAACGTCGTGCGCGAGCGCCGCACCTCCCTCGCCGAGCGCATGCGGGGCGATGCCGCGGAGGCGGTGGCGACATGACGGCGGACCCGAAGCCGGAACTCTGGCTCGCGCCCCTGCGCGGCGTGACGATTCGCGCCTTCCGTACGGCGTTCGCCGGGCCGATCCGCGAAGCGGGCTTCGCAGGCGCCTTCGCGCCGTTCATCCCCGCGAACCCCGGTCTGCGCGTCCACGACCGGATGCTCGCCGACCTCGCCCCGTTCCCCCCTCCTGCCGACTTCCCGCTTGTCCCGCAGGTCATCACGAAGGACGCGGGCGCGCTGCGGGACCTGCTGAAGGGGCTGAAGGACCGGGGCTTCGACCGGGCGGACCTGAACGCGGGGTGTCCGTTCCCGATGATCCGGCGGCGCGGACGCGGCTCGGGCCTCTTCCGCACGCCCGACGTGCTGGAACGTCTGCTTGCGGCGGGGTGCGACGAGATGGGACCGGGCAGGTTCTCGCTCAAGACGCGCCTCGGCCTGGAGCGGCCGGACGAACTCCTCGCGCTCCTGCCGCGCATCAACCGCTATCCGCTCGCCGTCCTCACCGCCCACGCCCGCACCGCGCACCAGATGTACACGGGCACCTGCGATGGGGCGGCTTTCGAGGCCGTGGCCGCCGCCTCGACCAACCCCGTCATGTACAACGGGGACTGGGCGGTGGGCGACGTGCCGCCCGTACCCCGCGTGATGGTCGGGCGGTCGTTCATCCGCTCGCTCGGCGCGCGGGAGGACGTGGCGGAGTTGTTGGGGCGGTACATCGAGATCTCGTGTGCGGAGCTGTGCGGCGACCATCCGGTCCTCGGGCGCATGAAGGAATTGATTTCGTATTGGACAGAGATTCCGCGCTGGCGCCGCCTCTGGCCCCTCGTCAAGATCTGCCGCACGGTGGAGGAACTGCGGGGTGTATGTATCTGAACGAACCCGGTCGCAACAAGTTGCGACCCTCCCGTTTTTGGGGTACCCCTCCTACGGGCGGAGGACTCGCCTGTCGAGGTCGCAACAAGTTGCGACCCTCCCGTTTGGGGGTACGGCCTTCCCGTTCTGGGATTGCGGCCTTCCCGTTTTTGTGTTGTGGCCTTCACGGGAAGGACGCAATTTATTGCGTCCGGTCGCTCTTTATGGATGTGGCAACGAACTGATTCTTTGCCGCAAAGATCGCAAAGGACGCAAGGGCTTTGCCTCCGTTCCTCCGTTTCCTCCGCGTTGGGCGAAAGCAACAGAACGAGACAAGGGCGGCATTTCCCTCATATTGGGGGCTCCGTTCGTTCCCTCCACTCAACGCGGACGGTTTTTCGTTTCGGGTAATATCAAGATTTCATAAAGTCCCGCGTCTGGTCTTGTAGAATGAAAACATTCAATACAATCTATATGGGTTGATTGATGGAGTTGATGGCTTTTGTGGTCATCGTCCTACTCGGCATCTGTTTCGTTTTGAAAATGCGTGATTGGAGAATCAGTCCTTTTTGCGAGGTGACGCGGTTGATGCGACGTCCGTGGTTCGAGGTCGTTCTGTTGCTCTTCTTCATTGGCGGGCTTGTTCAATACGGATCTACCAAAGGAATGAATGGAGCTAATCGCGATCAACTTATGGGGCAGATGCGAACTCCGGCCCAGACCATTGTTCCGATTGCCACCGACTCGATGGGGGACTCATTTCAGACATATTTTCTTTCGATAACGAATCTTTGCTTTTGGGGAATTGAGCACGGGGGCGAGACAGTTTCACTTGGAATTGCGTGGCCTGCGGCCATGTCATTCACAAACAATTGTATCGATATTTTTGGGAGCCATCAATTAACGGGCAATGGCTGGTGGCGGCTTGCGCAGCTTGATGTTAGCCAGATTGAATCCAATGCCATTGTTGAATTTGCGTATGCGGATCTTCCGACGAACGTTATGCATAAGTTGGCGTTTTATCGTCTGGCAACCCAAGACGATTCGGATGGAGATGGTTTGACCGATAAGGTGGAAGAATGGGTCTTAGGTACGAACCCGTTATTGCCAGATACGGATAATGACGGGTTGCCAGATGGTGATGAACTTGAGACTGATCCAAGGCTGGTGGATTCGGATGGTGATGGAATCTCAGATGGAGATGAAAGTGGATATATTGTTAAGGGTTCCTCCTTTGAATGGTACGACACCACTGGGTGGACAACGACATATGCTTATCAGCCGGACGGGGGATTGCACAGTTATGTTAGTACGGTTGTAATGGCTGCGCTGTCTAATAATCCTCTTCTGTTTGGTATTGGTTTGACAGGAGCGATGTGTTTTGACAACGGCAGTGTCTATTTGCATTCCCCAAGTAGTGGGAGCGCGTGGATATTCCCAGAATGCGTTTACCCGCTAAACGAAGATCATTATAGGATGGGAGATGTTATGGTTGCACCATATTGGTGTGGGTCTTCGTTGCTCTACGGTGATCAAACGTCCTATATGAGGACAGACATTGTAGCTAGCAATAATTGCTTTGTTGTTGAATATCACAATGTCAAGTTGTCATGGCTTTCAACTGAGAGAATGACCTATCAAGTCATTGTTCCGGGTGGAACGGGGAACGTTGTTCGGGTCAGCTATCTTTCTTCAGATATCTGGATTGATGGTGCGAATGCTGTTGTGGGGGTGCAGAATAAGAGAATAGCGACAACAAACGGTTGTTATAACTTAACGTGGGATTTCTCCGAACGAGGGCCGATCCTGCCCAGGACGACCATGGCATACCATTTGGGGCATGGGACAAATCCATTGTGCCGGGATACAGATGGAGATGGGTTTGATGACGGTTTTGAGATAAAGGTTTTTCACAGTGACCCCCTGTCGGAGGATGGTGATGAAGATGGCTTGACCGACGCTCAGGAATATGCAATCGGAACCGATCCAAAATCCGCTGACAGTGATGGCGATAATCTGCCAGACAAATGGGAACATGACAATGGTCTCAATCCTCTGTCTGCAAACGGAGTTGATGGGGGTACTGGTGATCCTGATGGAGATGGATTGAACAACTGGCGTGAGAAATCACTCGGGACGTTTCCGACAAACGCTGATTCTGATGCAGATGGAGTTGACGATGGAACTGAGATGTCTTTGAAAACAGATCCGTTGTCCCAAGATTCTGACGACGATGGACTGGAAGATGGAATGGAAGTCAACCTGATTCATTCCAATCCGCTATCCAACGATAGCGATGGAGATGGTTTATTGGACGCTGATGAGGTTAACAGAGGAACGAGCCCCATTAGCGATGACTCAGATGGCGATGGACTTAAGGATGGCTATGAGGTGATGTGGGGCCTGAGTCCGTTAAGC
Organism: uncultured Kiritimatiellota bacterium; assembly: GCA_934667295.1. Classification (GTDB taxonomy): domain Bacteria; phylum Verrucomicrobiota; class Kiritimatiellia; order RFP12; family UBA1067; genus RUG572. The sequence goes on along the minus strand of CAKULR010000017.1, from coordinate 1,279 downwards.
GGTAGTGGAAATGATGGGGCATCTGCCGATCTGGATCAGGATGGGTTGACGAATCTACAGGAACAATCCGCATGCAGTGATGCATTGGATCCAGATTCAGATGACGACGGCCTTAACGATGGCTTGGAGGTCTCTATTGGGACCAGCCCTCTTTTGTCTGATAGTGATTATGATGGGCTTTCAGATTCTCAGGAAAGGGCCATTGGTACGATTCCAACCCAACCGGATACTGATGGTGATGGTATGAACGATGGTTGGGAATTGGCTTTTGGTTGTATGCATCCCGCAGTTCAGACCAATGGTGCTGTGACGACGTTCAATCCTCTGGTCCACAATTCCAATGATTCCGACCCGAGCAACGATTATACGGCGGATCCAGACGGAGATGGATTAACGAATGGACAAGAAAGTGACATGGGAACGAACCCCTGTCTTGCGGATACGGATGGAGATGGGATCGTTGATGGTGAGGAGATTTCGCAGCGCAGTGATCCGAACGACGTTACCGATTCAGGTGTTGCGCATAGCCGAGTGGTTTTGTCATTTTGTTTTGGGGATCATAGTGGGAGCCACTCTGAGAAATATTGTCTCAAGTTGGTACCGGTCGCAGGATCTGGGCTTGGCTCGACCCCTCGGGTGCACTCGTATGTAAATGCGAATTATGGCGAATGCGAGACAAAGCTAGTCGTGTTGGTTCCTGGTTGGAAGTATGACGTAACCTTGGCCCATGCTGGTACAAATCTGCCGGAAGGCCCCGATTATGATTATACCCTGACCTGTGTCCCGTGTGCAGGGGTGGTGTTTGAAGGTACAAATAGTTTCTTTGGCGTATACGAGAATATCGGGAATACGTTTACTGCGAGTAAAAAAGTCGCCAACGTATCCATTGTGAAATCGATTCTTAAGTCCAATGGTGAGGTATTGGACAATGGGGGATATGTCCATATTTCAGATGTTCCACAGATGCCTGAGTTGGAATTGTCGTTGTATCCGTTGAATCTCCCTGGGAAGGTACAGGCGTCTTGCACAGTCGATTACAGGAGAAGCCCCGCAGCACAATCGACACGGTATCCAGAGGGCTCTTTGAAATCGTTTAAGGCGAATGAACCATGGGCGATATCGTCGTCATTTGGGGCGGATTTCCGTGGTGGCAGGGGAGTTGTCAGCAGCGTGTATGCGGGTACAACCTATACAAATATTGTATCGCGCGCGCGAGTTTCCAGTGCAATTCTGGGAGATTCTGCCCTGATCGGCTGGCCAGTTGAGCCGTCTTCGACCG
>CAKULR010000016.1 GCA_934667295.1 uncultured Kiritimatiellota bacterium | reverse complement strand
CGTTCCTGCTGCATCGTGTCGCGGTCGCGCACCGTGAACTTGCCGTCCTTCGGCGACTCGGGGTCCACCGTGAGGCACCACGGCGTACCCGCCTCGTCCTGGCGGCGGTAGCGCCGGCCGATCTGGCCGGACTCGTCCCAGAACGCATTCACCTTCTTGCGGAGCCTGCCGAAGATCTCCTTGGCCATCGCGTAGCTCGCCTCGTCCTTCTTCACGAGCGGGAAGACGGCGACCTTCACGGGCGCCACCTTCGGGTTGAAGTGCAGGACCGTGCGGACATCCTCCTTGCCCTTGTCGTCCGTCAGCTTCTGCTCCTCGTACGCCTCGCAGAGGAGGGCGAGCATGAGGCGGTCGACGCCGGCGGACGGCTCGATCACGTGCGGGATGTAGCGGCCGTTGAAGAGGTCCTGGCAGAACTTCTCCGCCGCGATCGGATCCTTGCCACGGGCCACCCAGTCGGCCTGCACCTTCTCGATGAACGCCTTGCGCGCGGCCTCGTCCATCTTCTTCGCGGCCTGCTTGAGCGGATCGTCGAAGACGCTCTGGGGCTCGCCGGACCACTTCTGGTGCTGGGAGAGGTCGAAGTCGCTGCGGGCGGCGATGCCCTCCAGCTCCTGGCGGCCGAACGGGAAGTCGTACTCGATGTCCACGCACGCGCGGGCGTAGTGGGCGAGCTCGTCGGGCTTCTGCCAGTATTCGACGAAGCGGGAGGGCGGCAGACCGACGGCCGTGAGGAATTTCTTGCGCTGCTCGACCCAGTACTTGTGCCAGACCTCCCAGCCCCAGTCGTCCTGCACGGGACCGTCGAGGTCGGGGTTGTCGGCGAGCGTGACGACGTGGCCGTGGAGGATCTCGACGGCCTCGTCCGGGCGGATGAAGAACTCCAGCTCCATCTGCTCGAACTCGCGGCTGCGGAACGTGTAGTTGCGCGGCGTCACCTCGTTGCGGAAGCTCTTGCCCATCTGCGCGATGCCGAAGGGCACGCTCTGGCGGGAGGTGGCGAGCACGTTCGTGAACTGCGCGAAGATCGCCTGCGCGGTCTCGGGGCGGAGGTAGGCGACGTTGGAGGGGTCGTCGATCGGGCCGACGACCGTCTTGAACATGAGGTTGAACGGCTTCGGCTCGGTGAGCTCGCCGCCGCAGTAGGGGCAGAAGAACTCCGCGCCCGCGACCTTGGGCGGGGGCTTCTTCTGCTGGTCTGCGGAGATGGCCTTCCCCGGGTCGGCGCGCCTGCGCGTCTTGCAGTCCTTGCACCTCGTCATCGGGTCGGCGAACGTGTCGAGGTGGCCCGACGCCTTCCAGATCTTCGGATGCATGATGATCGTCGCGTCAAGGCCGGCGACGTCGCTGCGGCCGCGCACGGTGAACTGCCACCAGGCCTGCTTCACGTTCTGCTTCAGCTCGCAGCCGAGGGGGCCGTAGTCCCAGAATCCCGGCATGCCGCCGTAGATCTCGGAGGAGTGGTAGATGAACCCGCGGCGCTTGCACAGCGCGGCAAGCGGGTCGAGGGTGGACTTGTTCTCTTCTGCCATGTCTTCGTTTCCTTTCGTGCGGAAACGGCTGAACTGCCGCCCCGCGTGGATGCTTATTATACCATACGCGCCCCGCGTCCAACGGACGCAAAAAGCGGGGAACCTTTTGAGGGGTTCCCCGCCGGGTCTTTCTTTCAACTCCAACCAGGAAATGCTGTCACCGGTCAGAACGACGCGGTGAGGGCGAGGCCGCCCACGAAGTGGTAGCTCGTGTCGTCGCGGCCGGTCGCCTCGTAGGCCCGCGCCGCCTCGCGGAGCGTGCTGTCGAAGACGTAGTCGTAGTACGCGACGTAGCCCGAGAGCGCGAAGCCGGCGCCGATGTTCCACGTGAGCTCGCCCTTGACGCAGAGGTCCATCAGGCCGCCGTGGTCGTCGGCGAGGCCGTAGCCGCGCGTGCGCTGCGTGTTGCCGACGCCCTGCGCGACCGACGGACGGAACGCGAGCACCGGGTCGTCGTCCTCGCCCTCGCCGTCGATGAGCGAGAAGGTGTGGCCGAGTTCGAGGTTTACGTAGGTGCCGTTGTCGCGGTCGATGTCGCGCTCGAACGCGAGGGTCGGCTCGACCCACAGGTCCGGCAGCGCGATCTCGAACGTCACGAACTGCGTGTCCTCGCCCGCCTCGCCCATCGCACGGGGATGGTACTCGTAGGCGTAGCCGAGCGAGAACTCGATCGTGGTGGGCAGGAAGGCGTAGTCGTCGGGGCTGAACGCATGGCCGACCGAAACGCCGGGGTCGAGCTCGAAGTAGCGTCCGCCGCGGTTCGAGTAGCCGGCCTTCCGACCGTAGGTCGTCGTGTCGAAGAGGGCCGCGACCTCGAACGTCAGCCAGTCGAAGAACGTCACGGCAGCCGAAGGCGTGATGATCGGGTCCTTGTTGTCCACGAGACCGTAGCTCATGAACTTCGAGTCAAACGCGAGGCCGACTTCCGTGGACATGATCGGCTGCTCGCCGAAGGAGATGCCCTCTCCCGGCGCCCAAGCCAGGGTCTCGGGCGTCTCCGCCGCTTCCGTCTTCGTTTCCTCGGCCAGAACACCGCCGCAGAGCGCGGCTGCACAGGCCAACATCTTCATGTGCTTTGAGTTCATCTTTTTCTGTTTTCCTTCTTTTCTTTCATTTGCCGCAGTGGCAAGATCTTTTGCATCCTTCGCACCCGCACGCACAGCCGCCCTTCCGCTTGAGGTTCCGGCGGATGGCCAGCCCCGCGAGGACGAGGACGACCACGAGGACGACGGCGGATGCGAGGTTCATGTCAGACAAGCTCCTTCTTCGCAGGGCGGAAGATCATCCAGAGGACGAAGACATCCACGAGGAACGTGACCACCGTCCACACGCCCCATGCCCCCGTCACGACCAGCGAGCCGACCTGGAAGGCGTTGAGCGCGAGCACGTAGCCGACGAACAGCTGGAAGGCGACCGCGAACCAGCCCCACTTCTGGGAGCCCATCTCCTTGAAGGTGTTCACGATCGCGACCGCGCACGGCGGCACGAAGAGGTTGAACAGCAGGAAGGAGAGCGCGCTGAGCTTGTAGAGGCGCACGTCCGAGACGAAGCCCTTGAAGAGCTGGATCACGTTCGCCGCCGCGCTGCCGTCGCCGCCCGCGACCATCGCGAGCGTCGCGGTGGCCTGCTCCTTCGCGATCTCGGCCGAGATCGTCGCCATCGCGCCCTGCCAGTTGCCGAAGCCGAGCGGGGCGAAGAACCACGCGACCCAGCCGCCGATCGAGGCGAGGATGGACTTGTCGAGATCGTCGCCGACCACGTTGAAGCCCCAGTCGAAGGTCATCATCAGCGTCAACACCACGCAGGCGGGGAAGATCACCATGCCGGCCTTCCAGGCATACGCCTTGACGCGCTCCCACGTGTGGATCACGATGCCCTTGAACGTCGGCAGGTGGTAGGCCGGCAGCTCCATCACGAACGGCGCCGCCTCGCCCGCGAAGAGCTTCGTCTTCTTGAGGGCGATGCCGCCGAGCACGATGATCGCGATGCCCGTGAGGTCCATCGCCGCCGCCACCCACCAGTAGTCGCGGAAGAAGCACGCGGTGAACATCGTGATGATCACGGTCTTCGCGCCGCAGGGCATGAAGGTGGCGAGGATGATCGTCATGCGCTGGTCGCGCACGTTCTCGATCGTGCGCGCCGCCATGACGGCCGGCACGCCGCAGCCCTTGCCGACGAGCATCGGGATGAAGCTCTTGCCGCTGAGGCCGAAGCCGCGGAAGAGGCGGTCCATGATGAACGCGACGCGCGCCATGTAGCCGCAGTCCTCCAGGAACGCGAGGAACAGGAAGACGATCGCGATCACGGGCACGAAGCCGAGCACCGTGCAGACGCCGCCGACGATGCCGTCGTTGATGAGCGCGTAGGCAAGCGAGCCCTCCTCGATGCCGAACTTCCCGCAGAGTTCGCCGCAGATCGCAGCGACGCCGGGGATCCACACGCCGAACTCGCCGGGCTCCGGCTCGCGGACGTCGGCGCTGGCCTTGTAGAGCGCCTCGTCGCACGTCCACTTGAGCTCGTCGCCGTCGTCTTCGTCCTCGACGGACATCTTGCCGTTCTCGATTGCGACCTTGCCCGTGCGGATCTCGCCGGACTCCTCGTCCTCCAGCCACACCTCGGCCTTGACCGTCTTCGCGAGGTCTTCGTCGAGGATCTCGAACTCCGCCGGCTCGAACGTTTCGCCGTCCGCCCCGGGCTTGAATTCCTTCTCGGCCTTCTCGTTGAACGCCGCGAGGTCCTTCTCGTAGGCGCCCTCGCCCTTCTTGGCGTCGTAGGCGGCCGTGTAGGCGGCCTGCCACTTCTCGACGTTCGCGCCGTACGGCTCGAAGGCGCCGGTGGCCTCCTCCCAGTCCATGCCGTCGTACCAGAGCTTCTCCTTCGCGTCCGCCGGCGTCTGGGCCTTGTGCATGGTGCCCCAGAGGTGCCAGCCGTCGCCGAGGAAGCCGTCGTTGGCCCAGTCGGTGAAGTAGGTGCCGGGGCCGCCGTCCGAGACGGCGAGCCAGTACATCGCGAGCAGCGAGAGGCAGAAGACCGGGATGGCGAGGATGCGGTTCGTGACGAAGCGGTCGATCTTGTCCGAGAGCGACGCGCCCTTCACGCGCTTCGCGTTCTTCACGACGCACTCGGCGACGAGCTTCTGGATGAAGGCGTAGCGCTGGGCGGTGATGATCGACTCCGCGTCGTCGTCCAGCTCGGCCTCGCAGTCCTTGATGTGGCCCTCCACGTGCGCGAGCACGTCGGCGGGGATGCCCATCTTCGCGATGGCGTCCGCATCGCGCTCGAAGACCTTGATCGCGCACCAGCGGAGGGAGGCGGCGGGCACCTTGCCCTGGATCGACTCCTCGATGTGCGCGATCGCGTGCTCGACGGACCCCGTGAACACGTGCGGCACCTCGCCCTTGCGCCCGTCCTTCGCGTACCGGAGCGCGAGCTCGGCGGCCTCGCGGCACCCCTTGCCCTTCTGCGCGCTGATGCCCACGACCTTGCAGTTGAGGCGCTGTTCGAGCTTCGCGAAGTCGATCTTGTCGCCCGCGCGCTCCACGAGGTCCATCATGTTGACGGCCACCACCATCGGCACGCCGATCTCGGCGAGCTGCGTGGTGAGGTAGAGGTTGCGCTCGATGTTCATGCCGTCCACGATGTTCAGGATCGCGGCCGGCTTCTCGTTCACGAGGAAGTTGCGCGAGACCTTCTCCTCCAGCGAGTAGGGGGAGAGCGAGTAGATGCCCGGCAGGTCCTGCACGACGACGTCCCGGTGCCCCTTGAGCCCGCCGTTCTTCTCCTCCACCGTCACGCCCGGCCAGTTTCCGACGTACTGGTTGGACCCCGTCAGCTCGTTGAAGAGCGTCGTCTTGCCGCAGTTCGGGTTGCCCGCAAGCGCAATCTTCATCTTTTCGTTGGTTGCCATGATAAGCCCTGACTAATCTTGTTAGGAATTGACTAATCTTGTTAGTTTATACTAACTTATGCTCCAAAAAAAATGTCAGCCCACCTCGATCGTCGCGGCCTCGTCCTTCCGGATGGAGAGTTCGTAGCCGCGCACGGTCAGCTCGATGGGGTCCCCGATCGGCGCGACCTTGCGCACGGTCACCTCCGTCCCCTTCACGAGGCCCATATCCAGAATGCGGCGGCGCACCGCGCCCACGCCGTGGAGCCGCACGATCTTCGCGCACTCCCCGATTTTGACGTCCTTGAGCGTCTTCATGAACTCTCCTTCTTTCGTTAGACCAAAATCTTCTGCGCGAGCTCGCGGTTCAGCGCCACGCGCGTCTCGTGGACGCCGATGATCAGGCTGCCGGCCATCTCGGCGATCACCGTCACCTCCGCGCCCTCGACAAAGCCCATGTCGCCCAGGTGGCGACGCACGGATGCGTTGCCGCCCACGGCCTTGATGCGGAGCTTTGCTCCGACGCCCATCATTGAAAGAGGCATTTCCGACTCCTGTTACCTTTTCCCGTTGGCATTCGACAGTTTGGTAAGACGCGCAAAGTTTACCAAACCTAACTTTCAGGCGCAAGGGCAAAGTTAGGAAAATATAAGTTCCCATGACGGCTCCGCCGTCCACGTTCGCGGATTTCCTCAGCTCCGGCGAAAAACCATCGCCGGGATCCCCTCGCGAATGGCGCCGCACGCCGCCGCGCAGGCCGCCACGTCGAGATGCAGAAAACCATCCGAACACGTCGCCGGTACCTCGCGTGCCACGCCGTCCGCGAGATCGGCCGCCCAGACCTTCTCCACACGCCCCCGGACCGGGACGTGGATGGCGGCGATCTCGCCGAACACGGCGAGCGGCACTTCGGCATCCAGCGGCTCGGACAGCGAGATCTCCGCCGGCGGCGTCCAGCACGCGCCATTCTCCCGCACGCGCGGCAGGACACCCACGGCCAACGCCCCGTTCGGGTGCCGCCCCGCCAGCACATAGGGGCGCGAGTCCCCGCGCGGCTTCACCGTCGGCAACCCGGTGCCGCGCGCGACGCCGGCGGGAGCCCCCTGCCTGAGGACGTGTCCCCATGCCGACTGCTTCCAGCCCTCGTGCGCGCCGAAGCGGTGTTCCTCGAACAGCGCCGCAGCGGAAGTGCGGGTGGCGAGTCCCGCCTCGCCGCCAAAGGGCGGCGCCACCACATGCCAGTTCACCGCCCGGCGGTACGTGAGCCACCGTGCCCGGTCGCGCGTCTTGCGCACGCGCTGCATGATGCCGAGCGCATGGCCCAGCACCGCGCCGATGACCGGCGCATCCTCCACGTTGAGCCGCGTCTTCAGGCGGTGCGCGTCGATGACCCGCGAATAGGCCGCCACACGGTCGAGCGTGGTGGCGAAACCGAAGGGCGCCAGCACGTCGTAGGTGCGGATCACGTCCGAGAAGCCGAAGCGCGCGACGAGCGCCGGGTCCTTCACATCGACTGTGCAACGCCCAGAACCCGCAAAGGCGACGCCCCCGGCCGGATCCGGACGCTGGTCGTTGAAGACCTCCATCGCGAACGGACAGTGCTCCACGATCAGGTCGGGACAAATCGCGTGGGCGAGTTCGGACACCATGCCCCGGAAGTCGTTGGACCCCGAACGCAGGCCCCAGTCCACCTTCCAGTAGCGGATGCCCGCCTCGGCGGACAACTCGATCTTCCGCCGGTAGAAATCCCGCACAGCGGGGGCCAGCGCGCCCGGACGGTCCCCCTCCCGCTGCGCGGCGATCCAGAGCCCCGCCCCCTGCCACCCAGCCTCCCGCAACCGCGCGTTGATCGTCGCCAGTCGCTCGCGTGCCGTAGTCCCGCAGGACGCGAACCGTTCCGGCCACGGCTCCAGAAAGCCGAACCGCGCAATGTCCGTGCGGGGATGCGAACGGTAGGGCACGTCCCACCCGTCGTCCAGCATCAGGAAAAGATGCCTCCGCACGTCCTCGAACACCTGCGTGGCCCACCCTTCCGCGCCGAAGAGCAGCCGCTCGTTGAGGTTGTCGCGGGCACGGAACGCCCCCTGGTCGCCGGCAAGGGCGGCCTCGCTGCGTTTCGTCTCCGCCGCGAGCGCGTTCTGGATGCCCCACGTACACCAGTAGTCGGGCAGGAGGGGCGCATCCCGGCGCGCGACGGGGACCGTCCCCGCGAAACCGTCCAGGCCCTGCGCCGCAAGGGCGAAGCCGCCAAGGTGGCAGAAATCCTTTCGTGTCATGTCGACAAGCTCCATTCGTGTGGCTGAATCAGCGGAAGAAGAGGCAGGTGCCGCGCGGGTCGTCCGGCGACGGACGGTGGACGACCCAGGCCTTGCGCACGCCCGCCGCCGTCTGCCACACACCGAGGCACAGGCCGTTGTCCGGCACCCACGCAGGACGCACCGCGCGTTCCGTGTCCGTCGGCGGCTGGATGTTCGCGATCTTCGCGCCCGTCCAGCCGAGCGCCCGCGAGGCGTAGATGACGGGCGGATCCGCCGACGCGGCGACCTCCTCCGCCGTCCCCGCGAGCATGTCGTCCACCGCCGCCGGGTTCTTCGGTGCCGCGAAGGTGAATTCGAGGATCTTCAGCTTCGCCGTCCCCGTGAACGCATCCGCCTCCACAGCGAGGTCCGCCCCCGCGCGCAGCCGGATGCGCGCAAGGCTCGAACACCCCGCAAACGCCTTCGCGCCAATCGACGTGACGACCGTGTTCGCGCCCAGCTCCACCGCCTCCAGGTCCTTGGCATTCCAGCACCCGTTCGACTGCACGGTCGCCAGGGCGGGCAGATGCAGCGTCCCCGTGAAGGAGCTGCCGTTGGCGAAAAGGCCGTGGAACGTATACGCCGTCTGCACGAGCCCGTTGAGGTTCGTCAGGCCGTCCAGCCGCCAGTCGCTCACGTCTACGCCGGCCAGCCTGCAGGAACCGGCATAGGGGACGGACGTGAGGCCGGGAAGGCGCAGGCGTCCGGCGCTCCAGGCATGTCCGTAGAATGCATCCGCGCCGAAGTTGTCCCGGAACGCGGCGCACTCGAAGACGAAGTTCGTCGGATGGACGCTCGGGCCGGAAGGGGGAACCTTGTAGCGAAACGCCTGACTGGGGAGGACAGACAGATCCTCGCGGAGGATGAACGCGCGCGGATAGCGTTCCGGCGGAATCTTCTCGCCCGCATCCGAACTCGGGCCCATGAAGGCCCACGAACCGCAATACCCCTCCATCGTCCATTCCCGGTCCGTCCCATCCGCCTCGCGCGCGAAGATGCGTCCGTTCAAATCGAGCATGCCCGCGCCGAAGTCCGTCCACGCGCTCCCCTGGTTTTCCCCGTTGGAACCGGTCTTGCCGTAGCGGAGCCTCCCGCGCGCCGCATCCGTCACCGTGACGCGGATCTTCCAGACGTGGTTTGAAATGTAGCCGATTGCATTGTCGGTGAAACCCACCTCGGGATCGGCGGGCGTCAACGTCCAGTCGTGGGCGAACTGCGCCGTGAGGTCGAGATCGCGGTCCACGACGAGCGTGAGCGACGCCGCCCCTTCCTCGGCCTCGTCCACCGTACCGCGCCACCGCACGAAACGCCCCTTCGCCGCATCGGCCGTGGCCGTCAGCGTCACGCGCGTCCCGGCGGCGTAGTACCCGTCGGCGTCCGGCGCGGGCGAAACCGCCACCTTATCGCCATCGAAGCGCGGATCGAGGACGGACGCCTTCACGGCATGGCGCAGAATGGGCGAACGTCCGCAGACGAGCCACTGTTCCCGCGCCGTGCGGAAGATGCCGGGTGCGACGAGGCCGACAAGCCCCTCCGCCGCATAGGCGCCGAACTTTTCCGCAAAGGCGGCGCGTTCGACGTCGGTCGGCGTACGCGCCGCGCGGACCATGCGGCCCCAGTTCGCATCCCAGCCGCGTGTGCCGCGCGGCGGGACGTGGAACGCGATCTGCCGCGCGGGCGTCGCGTCCGTCCCGAAGATGACCGAATCCTTCTCTTCGTAGGCCGGCGCCGTCGTGAGGAACGTCACGTTCGTGAGGTTCACGGCGTTGAAGGCGTTCGCGGCGACGGTCCACCCCGTCTCCGCGCCGCCAAGGACGAGCGAACCGAGGGCGGGGCACGCCGTCACCGCCCCCGGCCCGACGTATTCAAGCGTCCCGTTGCGCCCGGCCTCCAGCGCCTCCATGTTCGGGCAGCTCTCGAACGTCCGCGCGTTGAGCCACTTGAGCGCGGGGACGCGCAGCGTGCCGTGGAACTTCGACCAGCGGAAGAGATAGCCTTCGTCTTCCCGCTTGCGGTAGAACGACTGCACGGAGGAGAGGTCCCAGCCCGAAACGTCCGTCTCGGCGAGGAAGCTGTCGAACGTTTCACGCTTCCAGTAGCAGTAGATGGCGTCCACCTTGGGAATCCGGAGCGTGACCTTCGTCAGGTTTCGATTCGCCAGGAAGGTGTTGTTGGGCAACTGCCCCGTCATGTCGGGCGCATCGAGGCGGAACGTCGTGAAGCCGGAGGTCGATCCGCAGGACGAGAAGGTCGCTTCGTTCATGCCGAGAAGCGTCGTCGGAAGGATGCAGGTGTCGAACGGCGCCGCGTACACCTTACAGAAGGCATAGCGCCCGATGGAGACGAGGAACCACGTCTCCGCCGCGTCCGCCGCGACGACGGCCCCGCGTAGGTCGAGATCTCCCTTCCCGACATATGCGCCGTCCGCATCCGTGACGAGTGCCTGTCCGGCGGCAATGTGGGCGGCGTCATCCCCCTCTACATGGTCGGGATCTGGATGCCCGCCAACGGCGAGCTGCCGCCTGTCCACATCCTGAATCCATCCCCGAAGTCGGTAGTTCCCGTCCGAAAGCGTGACGGGCGCGTTGTTCGTGAGGCCATCGCCCGAGGGGAGCGTCACCGTCCACGTCTTCGTGACGGCCTCCGACTGTGCCACCGCCCCCGTCGACGACGCAACAGCCCTCGACGCCACAAACACCGCGCCAACGGATATCATCAACTTGTAGACCACACGGATCACTGCCATGACCACTCCTTTCACCTTAGACGTTGAATTTTGCAAAAAGTATAATTGTTTTTTTTTTTTTCTTGTCAACTGCGGATTCTGCACACCCGCGCCACCCTCGACACGAGACGTTTCACCTTCTCCCTTCTCCACCTTCTCCGCTCCACGCCATCCCGGTCTCCCGACCAACAGGATTTCGTCCGCACCGTAATCTTATACTTCGGCCTGTGGTGTGAGGCGGAGGTGCCCTTACGAAATACTGCTCCGGCAATCAAACATTGTGAGCCGCAAAGTCCACAAAGCCTTGCGTTCTTTGTGATCTTTGCGGCAAATCATCACCATATTTCGTCGTCGCATCTATAAGATTACGGTGCGGACGAAATCCTGTACCCATGCGTGTTCTTTTCCTTTCAGTGCCACGCGCCGGGGCGGCGCGGGTACAATGCGCACCGAGCGAAACTCAGCTTCTGTCCCGCCGTTGACAGGTCGATGCGGACGAAGCGGCGGTTTTTCGGATCGGTTGTCCGCGTCATGAGACCCTGATCCACAAGTCCGCTCACGAGAAGGGAGGCGGCGGACTTCCCGATGCGCAGGAGATCCCCCAATTCGTCCAGCGTGTAGGGCTCGCCGCCGCCCATCTTGCGGTGCGCCACCTCCATCATCACCTTGACCTGGCGGTGGGAAAGCGACTCAAGGCGCTTCGCCTCCCTCGGCCCAACCAGAGTCCAGACCTTTCCCTGCACCCTCTCGAACGAAAGGAACAGGTTCGCAACCGTCAGCAAATCCTTGTCCATAATCTCCTGCCACGTATCTTCCAAGTGGTTTAGAAAAGCGTGGAAAACTATAGCACCCCGCTGATAGTTGTCAACGACAAACTGTTTGAATTTGAAACCGTTTGCCGTCGGCATCGGAGTCTCCCTATTCCATCACGCCTGGCGCGCCAACTCGCGCACGATCCAGGCCATGATGAGGTTCACCACCTTCTGCCGGCGGAGCGGAGAAAGTTCGACGCCAAGGGGTACCTTCCACCATTTGTTCAGGCACCCCCGGCAGCAGGTCGCGGTCGCATGTTGCGCCGTGAAGACCGGATGCCCCCGCATTGGCGTCTGCCGTCCGTCGTTCGGCGGGTAGGCGGGCGCGAGCCGCTGCCGGACAAAATCCTCCGCATGGTGGCGAATGACATCAAGGCCCTGTCTCTCCACGTAAGCCCTGTCGGCATCCGACAGCCTGAACCGGCTGCGGAACTTCGACCGCGCCAGCCTCCCGAACGCCGCCTCAAACGTCATGACAGCCTCTTCAAGGCGTCACCCGCAACGACCTGATCCTCCATCTTCTCGTCCTTCGCCGGCTCGCGGATGAACGCGAGGATGAGGGCCGTGTCCCCTTCTATAGAACTTCGTACCATCGCATGCCAACTCCGTCGTGTCATGGAAGCCGCTTCGTGCCTTTGCGTACGGAGCCGGCGCCTAGCGGGCGGTGGGCTCCATCTTGACGGCCAATGTCGCGAACTGTCGCAGGAAGTCGGCCGACAGGCCGGGAATCGACTTCAGGCGGTTGAGCGCGCTCCGCGCCGTGCGGTCCACCTCGCCATCCCCGCTCCCGGAGATGATGCGGAAGCCCTGCACGCGCCCGCCCGGACCCAGCTGCAACTCGATCTGCAGCGCCTGGAGTCCCGGATGCCACTTGAAGCTCTCCTTGTCCCACTCGCGGCGGATGGCCTGTGCGATGAGGCTCACGCACCGCGTCGCCTCGTCGTTCGCGATCTGGTTGCGGGCCCCGATGCGGTAGCCCTGGTTCATCAGGCGCTGGAACTCCTCCGGCGACAGGGGCTTGTCCGCCGCCGTTCCCTTGCCATACGTGCGGACATTCGGCGGCGGCTCGACCTTCGTCGCCTTCGCGCGCAGGTCCGCCACCGGCGCGGGTGCCGCCTTGACGAGCTTCGCCTTCTCCCGCAGGTTGAGCGGCTTGGGTTTCTCCTTCTTCTTCGGCTTCGGCTTTTCGACGACCTTCTCGACCGCCTCGACGGGCTTCGTCTCCTCGATCTTCGGCGGCTCGGGTTCCGGCTGCGGGGGCTTGGGCTCCGCCTTCGCCTCCGGCGGCGGCGGGTTGGGGTCGGGATCCGGGTCGTCCGTCTGCTCCGCCCACGGCGGCACGATCGTGAGATCCATCGGGATGACCACGTCGGGCGGGCGGAACGCCAGCTTCGCGATGCACCAGAAGAGCGCGAAGACGACGAGGTGCAGGGCGAGCGCGAGGCCGAAGGCCCGCCACGAGACCGGGCCCCGTCCCTCCGCACGCCGTTCCCCCGTCTGGTCGTGTGCGTACACGCTACTTTTCCTTCGTCACGAGCGCCATCTTGCGCACGTGGCAGCCGTAGACAACCTTCACGACGTCCATCACCGCGCCGTATTCGAGGCGTTCGTCGCCGCGCACGAGCACGGGCACGTCGGGGTCGGCCGCCACCTTGGCGTCCAGGTCGGCCTTGAGGTCGTCGAGCGTGATGGGCGTGTTGTTCAGGTAGACCTGGTTGTTGACGTCCACGGTGACGACGTTCGCCTTCGCGTCCTTGCTCGGCAGCGTGTCCGTCTTCGCGCGCGGCAGCAGCACCGTGATGCCCTGCTCCAGCGCGGGGATCGTGAGCATGAAGGTGACGAGCAGCAGGAAGGTGAGGTCGATGAGCGAGTTCATGTCGATCGACGCCCGCGCGCCGCCGACCCGCCCGCCGCGTCTGCCCCGGCGGCCCATCAGGCGCCTCTCCCCTGGTCCTGGAACTCCAGCGCGATGCGGCCCATGAGGTCGTCCGCGAAGCCCTCCATGTCGGAGAGCAGGTCGCGCAGCATGGCGGAGAGCCAGTTGTGGAGCATCACGCCCGGAATCGCGATCAGGAGGCCGACGACCGTCGTGACGAGTGCGGACGCGATGGCGGGCGCCATCGTCGCGATGGTCGCGCTGCCGGCCATCCCCATGTCCGCAAACGCATCGAGCACGCCCCACACCGTCCCCAGGAGGCCGAGCATCGGGGCGATCGCGACGACCGTCGCGATCATGCCCATGCCCTTCTCCACGCGCAGCGACTCCTCATCCAGCACATGCTCGCAGAGCGTCTTCACCAGCCCCATCTCGTGCGCGGTGAGCGCGGCCGCCGCGCCCGGCTGGCGTCCGACGAGCAGCGACCGGACATCCGGCGCAAGCAGCTTCAGGAGGCGGTCGCACGTACACCAGTAGATGTTCTCCAGCACCGTGTGCCCGTTGTCCTTGCGCTGCAGGTAGTGCCCCAGCACGTCCTGCCCGCCCATCACGTCGCGCGCCACGCGGCGCGCGGCACGGGTCTGGTCGGACAGTTCGCGCCATTTTCCGAAGATGAACGTGAACATCACGACGCTTGCGGCAAGCTGCACGAGCACGATGCCCTTGCCCATCGCGCTCGACAACATGAAGCCGTCCAGCAGGGAATCCGCGAAAAACTCAACCATGTCCGTACTCTCCGTTCTTGACCGCCGACGTCACCTGTCCCTCGGGGGGAAGGTCGCCGCGCGAGGCGCCGCACGCGGCCAGCACCTTGTCCGTCGTCTGACAATGCGCCTTGCAGTGGTTCAAGCGCCACACCGGTCCCTTCTCCCGCACCATCCGCTCCGCGAGCGCGCGCACGCGCGGGTCGCTCGACCCCAGCGGCACGACGCCGAGGGCGGACGACGCGCCCGGCTCCACTTCGCCCGCCATGTCGCACAGCGCCCGCAGGAAGCACTCGCGCGCGAGCACCGACGCCGCCGCCACCGCGATCGAATAGCTTTCGGCCTTGTGCCGCTGCTCGACGGCGACGCCCTTGCCGCGCGTCTTGAGCGCACGCTTGATCACCGTCTCCGTCGGCGCGAACTGGTCCACCACGATGCGCGGACACCCCGGCTGCTTTTCGAGCAGTTCCTCGATGCACGTGCCGTGCGCCCAGGCGAGGAGGCGGTTGATGTTCCGGATCTTCGCGTAGAGGCGGTTGTAGGCCGCCGGACCGATCTTCACGACGGCGAAGCGGCCCGGTCCCAGCAGGGAACGGACCATCTGCCCCATCCGCATGAGCACGACGTTGTTCGCGATGAGCTTGCAGTCCCGCACGCCCCCCTCGTCCACGTGCTTCACGTCGTGCGCGTCGAAATACTCCACCTTCAGCGTGCGCAACTTCTCCGCCAGCGCCTCGTCCACGTAGCAGCACGCCACGACGAGCGGGCCGAAGTAGTCGCCCTTGCCCGACTCGTCGCTCCCGCCATGCGGCAGGGGCGCCCCCCCGTTCGCCGTTCCGCCCGCCACGGCCGCCGCGATCCCCGCGCCGCCCAGCGAAAGCGGCACGACGCCGTTCGGCTCCAGGAAGAACTCCACGAAGTCCTGCGCCTGCCCGCCCTGTACGCAGAGCTTCCGCCGCCCGTGCTTCTCCTTCTGGTAGAGCGCGCAGTTGAAGCCGTCCCCCTCCACGGCGGCGAGCGAATAGGGCACCTGCTTCGGACGGTAGTTCCCAACGGCCAACAGGGCGAGAAACGCCTCCTGCTGTCTTTCGTCGAGTTCAAAGGTGAAACATGTCTTCCGTTCGGGCATGGGCTGCATTATACCAATCCTGGGGCCGTGCGATGCGGGACTTTTCATCGAATAGGTCGTGACCGGCGCGGGTCCAGCGCGCGCC
>CAKULR010000015.1 GCA_934667295.1 uncultured Kiritimatiellota bacterium | reverse complement strand
TTCGCAGACGAACGTGCCGTACTGGGTCGGATCGGGCGTGCCGGTGATGCCGCCGAAGAGGTCGTACGTCTTCAGCTTCCCGTCCGTCAAGTCGCTCACCGAGACGGCGATGCCGAACTTCGTGCCGGGCGGCGGCGGACCGTCCAGCCCCAGCCGCGCCCACGTGAGCCAGATCATGTAGCGCGTCAAGTCACTGCGGATGCGCGTGACGCCGTTGAAGACGACGACCGGCGCGTTCGGACGGATGTCGAAATCCCAGGCGTTGCGCCGCCAGGCCTCACGCTTGCCGTCGTCCCGCAAGGCGACCGTGTACTCGAACGCCCGGTGTCCCTTGTAGCTCGTGATGTGCGCGTTCGGCTGCCAGTCCAGTCCCCGGTCGACGTCGACCGCGACCGTGACGGCATCGCCCTCGATCAGGCGTTCCTGCGCATACGGCTGCTCGTGCTTCGTGTCATAGACGTCCACGTTGAAGATCAGCCCCTCGGACGAATAGGCGACGCGCACCTTGGGCAGACGCGCCGCCGCGTCACCCGTCCAGCAGCGGTCGGGCAGAACCGGCGTCTGCAGGTTGTCACGGCACTTCCAGCCCGTGCCCGTCAGGCCGAGCGGATATTCGTCCGCCGCGACGACGACCGGCTGCGCCGCATCCACCGTCGGCGCGACCCATTCCGGTCCTTCGTACGTCTTGTCGCCGAAGAGGGAGATCGGCGAGTCGGACACGCGCAGCGTCGCACCGCTCCGCGCGACCGGCGTGCCCAGGAAGCTCTCCGCCCGCGTGGTATGCACCGGCAGCGAGATCTCCCGTTCGCCCGTGCGCGTCCAGACGAGCGTGACGGCCGAGCCGTCCGTACGCCGTCCCGTCGCGAGCCATGTCTCCGGGCCGATCATCTGCGCACGCATCCGCCCCTGCACGTCCGACAGGTTGCGCGCGAGCGTCGCGAACGCGGCGACCGCCGGTTTCGGCGAAATGCAGTCGTTGCCGAGCCGCAGCATCGAGAATCCGCCCTCGCCATAGTTGCGCGCGATGTAGAAGTCGCAGAACCAGACCGCCGCGCGGATGTCCTCGGCGGCGACGAATGTGCAGGCGCGCGTCAGGTAGCGCGCCTGGGTGAGTTCGCTCACCGGCTCCTGCCACGTGCCGTTCTCCGTCGTCCAGCCGAACTCGGTGATGTAGACGGGTTTCGCACACGCGAATTCGCGGCGGATGACGTCCATCCCCTCGCGCAGCTTCGTGCGGAACGTGCCCTCCGGCTTCGTGCCGTCCACGTAGGCGTGGAGGTTGACGGCATCGATGCAGTCGAAGAAGCCCTCCTGGCCCAGCGCGCGCAGGTACTCCGGCTTGATGCGGCTGCAGGCCGGACCCTGCACCTCGCACGTCGGATAGAGCCGATGGACTTCCTCGGCGAAGACGCGGTGGGCACGCACCATTTCGGCAATCGTGCCGCGCCACTTGAAGTCCGGCTCGTTGACGAGGCAGAGGCGACGACCCGCAAAGCACGGATTCTTCTCTAGAAACGCCCGCGTCAACGCACGCTGACCGTCCCAGTCCTTCGCCGGCCACATGCCGCCTTTCCAGAAGTGCGCCGGATCCATCGCCGCCGGATAGATCGGCGACTGGTGCCCCGCGTAGATCGCGCCGTCGCCGAACTGCGGGCCGCCGCGCGCGGCGTTGTCCTGGCCGTGGAAGAAGAACCGCCAGTCCCAGCGGCTGCCGAGCGCGCGCGTGAACGCCCCCGCACCGCCGTTGACGATCATCGCGCCGAAGCGCGAACCCGCCGTCTGCGCGGCGGAGAGTTCCGGGCCCAGCACAACGGCCGAACCCGTCGTCGTCACCTTCGTGCCGTCGGTGTAGGACGCGGCGACCTCCAGCGTGTAATATCCGCGTCCCGCAAGCGTCACCGCATCAACGGCGGTGAGTGCGCGTGTCGCGCCCACGACGTTCCCCTCGGTATCGCGGACGCGAACGGCGGCCCGCACCACGTGCGACGCATCGGCGAGCGCGATGTGGACGGTGCCCGTCTCCGCGAAGAAGACGTGTTTCAGCACGTTTCCGCCTTCAAGCGGAAACTCGCCGCCCGTGAGCCGATGGCGCGGCTTCAGGACGAGCGCCGCCGCGAAGTCGGCGAATTCGACGCGCCCCGTCGCGACCTGTCCCTCGCAGATAACGCGGACCTCCGGCGGCAGCGCGTTCTTGAAATCGACGTCGAGATCGACCTTCTTCCAGTCTTCGGACGCGCCGCAACGGTAGGTCGTTCCCGCATCCCAGTTCAGGTTGCGGATGACAGGCGTGAGGTTGTCCGTCCGCGCGCCGCCGTCGAACACGGCCTGTGTGACGAGCCGCAGCCCCTCGCCCGCAAAGCCCGCCGTGCGGTAGCGGAACGAATAGCGCACGCGCCACGGACGAAGATCCGTCTCCGGCGGCACGGCGAACGTACCGACCGTCGCGTTCGTCACACCCGCGACCGTGAACGCGCGCGCGAACGGCACGGGACGGACAACGTCGGCACGTTCGGTCTCGTTCCCCTTCACCACCGTCCCCCACGCCGCACCCGCCACGAGCAGGGCGACGGAAACAAGCATCCTCACGCGCAGCATCTTCCCTCCCCGCATCTACCGCAGGATGAAGAGCGACCCCGCGCCCGGCTGGAGGGACGAAAGCAGCGTCGCCCCGAGCGCATCGGACGTGAAGGCGAACTCCGAAAGGCCCGTCGCACCGACCTTGTACCACGTCTCGCTCACACCCGCCTTCAGCGCGGCGGCCGGTTCGCCGTCCCGCGCCACCGCACAGGATTTACCCGCCACCGCCGCCTTCAGGACGTACGAGTTGTTCGCGCGGCCCGCGAGCCCGAACGTCGCCGCAAGCGACGCCCCCGCCGGAAGCGAAACGCCGTCCGCGACCAGTTCCACCTCGGGATCCGCCGCCGTCACCGTGACGTAGCGTCCCAGCTTCGCCGAATAGGCCGCCTTCCAGTCGGCCTCCGCCGCGCCGACGTCCAGCCGGCAGCCGTTCACCCGACGCGGATTCCCGTAGACATCCGTCTCGCCGCACGCCTCCGCCTCGTAGGACGCGGCATCCGCCGCATCGACGGCCGCGTTCGCGCCGACGACCGGCACGAGACCGTCGTCCACCGCGAGGTCGGCCGTGGCGGTGTTGCTCGTGTCCACGTAGGTCTTGCTGGACGCCTGGTCCAGATAGGCCTTCGTCTCCGGCGAGAAGACGCAGTTGTAGAACTTCGTGTGCGTGACGACACCCAGCGCGTTCGTCTGCCCGGACGCGCTTTTCGCGCCGAGGATCAGGCAGTTGCGGACGTCCCCGGCATCGCGGATCAGGCTCATGCCGTTTTTGTTCCCACCCTGCGTGTTGTCCGCGCCGAGCGTGCAGTTCACGAGTTCGGGGTAGTAGACCGTCGCGTAGCCCTCGTTCCGGTCGATCAGGCAGTTCACGCGGAAGCAGTTCCCGTTGCCGTCGCCGCGCACGGCCGGTCCGTTGCCGCCCCGGATGATGCTGTTGTCGAGGAAGCGGACCCGGTGGTAGATGCCGAAGAAGGCCCCGCCGCCGCGCCGCGCGACGCAGTTCGAGATCACGCAGTCGGTCACGAGGGCGAGGTTCGCCTTCGTCCCGTACTGGGCGAACACGCCGCCGCCGTGGAAGTCGTCGCCGTTGTTGACCGCGTCCGTCCCCACGTCCGTGCGCCCGCCCGTCAGCGTGAAGCCCGTGAGGCGCGCGCCCTGCGCGAGCGTGGCGCAGCGGACGGCCTCCGGTCCGCACCCCGTGTCCGCCGCCTCCGCCGACGGATCGTCCGCACCGACGATGAAGGTCGTCTCCGCCCCCGCGCCGACGACCGACACGTTCTCCGGCACGACGGCGCGTGCCTTGTGCGTGTACGCCGTGGTGGCGATGTTGCCGAACCGCTTCGTCTGCGTCATCGTCCCGTTGTCGTAGACGCCCGCCTTCACGTACACGGTCGCAAACGCGCCCGACGGCACGGCCTCCAGCGCCGCCTGGAGGCTCGCATACGGCGCCGCCTCCGTTCCGTCCGGCTCGGCGGCGGTAGCGGCGCGGGCCACGTGGAGGAAGGTCGCGTTGAAGTTCGGCGCGAGCGCGAGCGTCTTCCCGGCGGACGGCGCCACGAAAACAAACGTCCCGTCCGCATTCGCATAGCGGCGCATCGTGTCCGCGCCCGAGGCCGTGAACGAATGGAGTCCCTTCCGCCGCGCCGTGTCCGTCGCGACGGACGCATCGTGCGTGACCGTGACGACCGTGCGACCTTCCATCGTGCGGATGTAGCCCAGCCGCTTCGACGCGGCAAGCGCAAAGCCGTTGAAGAAGTAAAGTCCGCAGTCGAGCTGCGTGCCGGAACTGCCAACAGCGTTCTCCGCGAGCGTCATGCCGCCCTTCCCCGCAAAGGTGATCGTGCCACCCGTCGGCGTGACGACCTCCTGCGCGCAGCCGAGGCTCACGGAGGCCGTGTCCACCGCATGTCCGTAGAAGTCCGTCGCGCGGTACGCCTCGGGGACCAGCTCCAGATAGGCGGCATTCCCCTTCCCGATGACGGCCGTCGCACCGTCGTGGAGGCGGTAGTCGACGAGCGGCGGCGCCATGAAGAGGTCGTAGCCGGGATTGAAGACACAGGCCGCGTTCGTCGTCGAGGTCGTGGTGGCGTCCTGCTTGTTGAACGCGCAGTTGAACCATTGGGCCTTGCCATCGTCCTTGAACCACGTGTCGGCGAAGAGGCAGTTGTAGCCGCGCACGTTCGCCGTGTCGCTGTGGTTGCGTCCGAAGCCGTCCGCGAACGTGCAGTTCACGAACGTCGCCGCATAGGTCATCGTCGTGTTGCTGTAGTGGCGCGTGAAGAGGCAATACGCGGCAAGGCAACCCCGTACGGCGGGGTCACGCTCGACCGCCCTGTTGTCATGCACCCATGTGCGCACAAGCAGGCAGTTCCCGTGGTTGGCCGCGCCGTCGTTGCCGTAGCGCAGCGCGCCCGCGCGCCGGGCGACGTTATTGGAGACGATGCAGTCCACCAGGACGACGCCCGTCCTTCCGTTCGCCACGTAGACGCCCCCGCCGTTGTTCTCCTCCTTGTCGTTCCCGGCGGTCGTGCTGCGCGTCGCGCCGCCCGTGAGCGTGAGGTTCGAGACGACGACGTTGTCCGCGTTGATGCCGAGACAGCGGACGGCGTTCGCGCCACAGCCGAGGCCCTTATCGTCAATATCTTCCGTCGCGTGCGCGCCCTTGACGATCGTCCCGTCCCGCGATTCACCGACAAGCGTGAGGGACTTCGCGAGGTAGACACGGTTCGACATCGGCGTCGAGAAACCGTCCAGCGCGCCACCCGCGTCATGGATCCCGTTTCGGATGAAGACGGTGTCGCCCGCCTCCGCCGCCTCAACGGCCTCCTGGATCGTGTAGTACGGACCGTGGAGCTTGTCGACGACCCGCGTGGCCGCCGGAAGCCGCGCGCCCACCAACGCAACCGCCACGCCCACGCACGCCTGGAAACGGGACTTTACGCTCATGATCAACCTCTCTGAACTCTTCGTTTTCAAGACGAGGTTGATTCTAGCACGGCCCTTCTCCACACGTCAAGCCATTTCGTCTATTTCGCGCAACAATGTTCGTCTACTTCACGCAACGTGAATCACAACGGCTCGACGTGCGGAACAAAGTCAAACCGCCAGTTCAGGCGGCCGCGCGGCGCGGCGTCGCCGTGGACGTAGAAGTCCATCGGATCGTCCGCCTGCCGGTTGTCCGACCACTTGAACTCCAGGCTGAACGCCTTCGCAACGTCCACGCCGAGCGCCGACGCGGGGACGGCATAGACGAACCGATTGCCCCGGCTGTCAAACGCGGAAGACCGGGGCGTGAACCGATGCGTGTAGCCCATCGCGTCCGGCTTGCACGAAGGAACGCGGACGAACAGGTTCATGCTCTTTTCGTCCACAAGGCGGACAGGCTGGGACGTCTCGGCGAGGAAACGGATGACGCCATCCGCGCCGACGGCGACGCGCAGCGCGGCAAACTCGTTGACGACCGTGTCGTTCACGTAGGTGCCGCAGGCGTCGTAGCCCGGATGGTTGCGCGGCTGTGCATCGCCCGTGATCTCCTCGTAGACGGGCGAAACGGCGTCCCAGCGCGCATCGTCCGCGCCGCGCGCGTCGGCGAAGGCCCGCGCCCGCGCCGGGGGCGGCAGTCCCTTGAAGCGCCGCACGAAGTTCATCAGCTGGAAATAGTAGGCGTCCCGGTAGCCGCCCTTCATCGGCTCGATGTCGCGCGAGAACTCCTCGTTGTACTCGTCCTGGAGGTTGATCCAATGCCGCAGGTTGTAGAGCGTGTTCGTCTTCTTCGTCAGGAACGGCACAAGCCATTCGTTCCACTGGCAGACGAAGGCGAGCGGCACGTCATTCCGCTTCGCGTCCAGCGCCCAGTCGATCTGGCCCTGGAAGAAGAAGCCGTAGTGCGTCGCGTTCGGACGGGTGTCGCGGCGACCGTCGTGCCAGCTGCGTCCCTGGATCGGCGCACCCCAATGGCCTTCGCCGCTGCCCGCCCCCACGCCGGGCGTCCACCCGGAATCCTTCGGCGCGTCCAGCGCGATGTGCGGCGACCCGACCGTAAGGGCCAGCATTTCCGGCCGTCCCGACACGTCGCGGGCGACGTTCGGCGCCGGCATCCCCGCCCAGTACCACGTGTCCGGCTCGTTCGGGCAGCACCACGTCGGACGCCTCCATGTAAAGAAGTCGAGAATCTCCTGGCGGTACGGACGGTCGGGATGGGCGATCAGGACGGGCTTGCCGTTCCACTTGAAGTAGAGGTCGGAATAGCGCCCCTTCGCGTAGTAGTTGTCCCAGACGTCCAGCACGTTCGACGTGCCGCAGCCACGGCGCGCCGGCGCCATGTAGTAGCAGAACTTCGGGGCGCGGAAACCCCGATTGTGGAGTTCCTGCAGAATGGGGAAAAGTTGTTCCGTCGTATCCCGGTAGTGATAGCCGTTCGTCGTGTCAAAGTAGAGGACGTCGATGCCCGCGTCGATGAACATCTGCACGTGCCGCCGCAAGACCCACGGATCCGTCGACTGGTAGTAGCCGAACAGGGGCTCGCCCCAGTGGAGGAGCGGCGCGTGCGCGGGATCGGGCCACAGCGGCGAGTCCGGCTTGTCCATCACGTTCGGATCCTCGCGCTCCATCTTTGAGATGTCATACGGCCCCTGCGTGCCGTGCTGGCCGTGCCAGAGGTAGTAGAAGAGGCCGACCTGCCGTCCGCGTTCGGGACCGGCCTCCTCGAACGAGACGAGTTCGCGCCCCAGGTGGTCGCGCCCGCACAGGTTGGCGAGGTTGGCCCTCTCAACGGCGCTCCCGTGGGAGAGCCCGACAAGGGCAACCTGGGCCAATGCCACGGCACAGGCCTTTCCTGCCACGACACTTCTTGATGGTACGTTCATTTCATTCATCCCTTTCACATTGTATGCGCGTCATCTCGTTCCGCCGAAGGGAAACCCCTCGCCATCAACGAAAGGATCCTGCACGGCGGCCCATTATACCAAAATCAGACGTACTGGGAGGGATGCGCTCCTGCGCGCCGGAATAGAGTCATTCTACAGGTACGAATGAAGTCATTTATCTGCTCGGATGATCCTGACGTTGCGCGGGTTCTGGACGAGATGGTCGGCATTCAGTACCTCTCGCAACGCTTTTCGCCAGAAGCTCCCGCGAATCTATGTTTACCGACAGTAAATAAATCTGATACAATTTCATTCGCTGACGGTAAACAGGACTGAGTTTATGGTCGAGTTGGAAACCCTGAAGAAAATCATTGTCGAGTATCAGCAGTTCCTCGGAACGGTTGAATTGATTACGCGCGACTTCGCGTTTGAGCCAAACGGCAAGTACGTGATGGTCGGCGTGCGCCATGCCGGGAAATCCTACCTTCTCTACCAGCGTGCGCGGCAGCTGGTGGCGGACGGCCATTCCGTCGAGGAGATGTGCTATGTCAACTTTGACGACGAACGGTTGATCGGTCTGAAAACGAGTTCACTGGGGGATATCCTGACGGCCTATCGGTCGCTTTTCGATCGCACGCCGATCTTCTTCTTCGACGAAATCCAGAACATCGAGGGCTGGGAGCACTTTGCACGGCGGCTGGCCAACGAGAAGTACCAGGTGTTCATCACGGGATCAAACGCCACGATGCTCAGCCGGGAGATTGCGACGACGCTCGGTGAACGGTATCTGACGAAGGAAGTCCTTCCGTATTCGTTTGCCGAGTTCCTGCGGGCGAATGGCGTCAACCTTGGCAGGAACTGGAGATATGGACACGAAGCGGGGGCTGTCGCGCGCCTCTGCGAATCCTATCTGCGGGACGGAGGTTTCCCGGAAGTCCTGGAGTATGCGAACCGGCGCGCGTGGCTGAACGGCCTTTACGGACGGATCTTCTTCAGCGACATGGTTGTCCGAAACGGCATCAAGAACGAGGAGGCCCTTCGCCTGGTTGTCCACAAGCTGGCCGAAAGCGTCGGACAGCCCGCTGCCTACAACCGGATCGCCAATCTCGTCAAGGCGGCGGGAGTCTCAACGACGACGGCCAGCGTCCAGGACTACGTGCGCTTCATGCGCGAGTCGTGCCTGATCTTCTCGGTTCCGAACCACGCGGCGAAGTTTGCCGAACGCGAGTCGGTGAAGAAACACTACTTCGTCGATAACGGGCTCCTGAACATCTTCCTGGCGAACCCGGACAATGCGCTCCTGGAGAACGCCTGCGCCGTGGCCTTGCATCGCCGCTACGGCGCAGGACTCCGCTTCTACCGGCATCATGTCGAGGTCGACTTCTATGTCCCGTGCGCCGGGCTTGCCGTACAGGCGTGCTGGTCGATGTCGGAGGCGGATACGGCCAGACGGGAGATCCGGGCCCTTGAGAAACTGGACGCACACGTTCCGCTCACGCGCAGGATCATCGTGACGCGAGAACAGAGGGACGTCGTGAAGCTGGCGAATGGACGGACAATCGAAGTCCTTCCCCTGGCAGAATGGCTTTTGGAGACCTGAACGACGCATGCGTTCTGGGGCGCTCCTGTGCGTCCGACGCCACACGCACGTCGGCGGTCGCGCAGGAGCGCGACCCTCCCATCTGTTTCGGAGCGCTACGCATGTACCGGCGAGGAGGCGCGGGAATGGACCTGGCTGCGGTAGAGCGACCAGCCGTCGGTCAACGCGAACGCGAGGCCGCACACCCACATCGTGGGCAGGAGCAGAGCGTGGTTGCCGGACAGCTCCGCGACCATGATCACCGCCGTGATCGGCGTGCGGATCGTCGCCGCGAGGAAGCCCGCCATCCCGACGAGGGCGACGGAGGCCGGATGGATGCCGAAGGACGCCGGGAAGACCGCCGAGAAGGCGAGTCCGCACGCCGCGCTCAGCGTCGCCCCGCAGACGAGCGCCGGACCGAACACGCCGCCGGAACCGCCGGAGCCGACCGTGAAGCTCGTCGCGACGACCTTGAGCACGAACGCCCCGAAGAAGAGCCCCGCCGCGAGCCACGGCCCCTCCCCGCCCACGCACACCTCCGCGTCCGGGCGGAACGCGACACGGATGAGGTCGTAGCCCGTCCCCAGCACGTCCGGGAAGAAGAACCCGAGCGCCCCCGTCAGCAACCCGCCCACGGCCACCTTCATCCACGGCGCACCGCCCCGGTGGCGGAAGAAGCCCGACACGCTCCGGAACGTCTGGATGTAGAACTTCGCGCCGACCGAGACGACGAGCGCAAGCACGAGGTAGGGCACGAGGCGCAGTCCGTCGTCGTAGGCGTAGGACGGCATCGCGAAGAGCGGCGTCCACCCGTAGAAGAACGCATAGACGGTGTACGAGACCGCCGAGGCGATGAACGCCGGCAGGATCGCCTCGTACTCCAGGTCGAGCCCGGAATAGAGGATCTCCGCCCCGAAGAGCGCGCCCGCGAGCGGCGCGCGGAAGAGCGCGCCGATGCCGGCGGCGAGGCCCGCGAGCATGAGCCGCCGCCGCGTCGCCGCGTCCCAGTGGAAGAGGCGCGCGAGGTTCGTGCCACACGCCGCGCCGATGAGCGTCATGGGCCCCTCGTAGCCCGCACTACCGCCGGAGGTGATCACGAGCGCGGAGGCGACGGCCTTCACGGGGATGACGCGCCAGGACATCCGGCACTTGAGGCGGTGGTAGACGTAGATGGCCGAGTCGGTACCGCGCGCGTGGGTGCCGGGGGAGATCCACTTGATGAGCAGGGCCGCGAGCGTCGCGCCCGCCGCCGGCAGCGCGAACAGCAGCCACCGCCGCCCGTCGCACCAGTCGGCGGGCGAGGCGAGGCCGCGCAGCAGCGCCCCGCCCGTCGCGAGGAACGAGGCGTGCGCGCCGACGCCGTGCAGCAGCAGACCGTCCAGCAGCTCGATCAACCAGTGGAAGGCGACCGTGACGAGGCCCACGACAAGCCCCACGAGCGCGGACTGCGCGAAGAGCCGCCCGTTGCCGGCGCTGAGGCCCCCGCCGGCCAGGAAGAACCGGAACGCCGCGATGGAGGGCCTACGAAGCACCGTTCTTCTTCAGGTTCGTGATTTCGCGTCCCAGCGCGGCGCCGTCCTTGCGGCTGCGCGCCTTGAGGAACATCCGGATCGGCGCGCCCTCCAGGCCGAACCGCGCGCGGATCGCCTTCTCCATGTAGGAACGGTAGGCGTCGGTGACGAGCTTCGGGTCGTTGACGAAGAGGCGGATCGTGAGCGGGTCGTTGCCGACCTGGAGGCCGTAGTAGACCTTGAGGCGCTTCCCCCGGACCATCGGCGCGAGCGTCTTCTTCGTCGCCGTCTCGATCGTGCGGTTGAGGACGCCCGTGGGGAGCCGCGCCTGGACGCTGGAGGCGACCGCGTCGATCGCGTCGACCGTGCGCCGCACGTTGTAGCCGCTCTTCGCGCTGCAGAAGACGACGGGGGCGAACGAGAGGAACGGCATCATGTGGCGGAGGACCTTCGTGGCCTCGGCCTCCTTCATGTCCTTCTCGTGCGCGAGGTCCCACTTGTTCATGAGGATCACGCAGGCGCGGTGCGCGTCGAGGATCTTGCCCGCGATGCGCATGTCCTGCTTCGTGGGGCCAAGCTCGCTCTCCATCACGAGCAGCACGACGTCCGCCTCCTCGATGGCCTTCTCGCTGCGGAAGAGGGAAAAGTTGTCCACGCTCGTCTTGGACATCTGCGTATGCCGCTTCATGCCCGCCGTGTCCACGAGCACGTAGCGGCGCGCCGTGGGGCCCGACCCGATCGTGAACGGCACGTCCACGCAGTCGCGCGTCGTGCCGGGGATGTCGCTCACGATGACGCGCTCGGCGTTCAGGAGGCGGTTGATGTAGGAGCTCTTGCCGGCGTTCGGGCGGCCGACCACCGCGACGCGCAGGGGGCGCGCCGCCGCCGCGTCCTCGTCGGGCGGCTGCTGCTTCGCGGTCGCGAACGCGACGATCTCGGCGATGCCGCGCCCGTGTTCGGCGGAACAGGGGAGGACGGGCATGCCGAAGCGGGCGAATTCGTCCGCCCGCGCGTCGTCCGCCTCCACGTCGCACTTGTTCGCCACGATCGCGCAGGGCACCCCGCTCTCGCGCACGCGCTTCAGCACCTCCTCGTCGAGCGGCGTCACGCCCGCGCGCGCGTCCACCACCACGAGGCACACCGCCGCGTCCGTCACCGCGAGCGCGGCCTGCTGGCGCGTCTCGGCGGCGAGCGGGTCGTCGCTCCCGGGCGTCCGGTCGAACGCGAGGCCGCCCGTGTCGACGAGCATGAAGCGCTGGCCGTTCGCCTCGACCTCGCGGGCCACGCGGTCGCGCGTGACGCCCGGCTGGTCGAAGACGATCGCGATGCGCTGGCGCGCGATGCGGTTGAAGAGGGCGCTCTTGCCCACGTTGGGTCGGCCGACGATGGCGACCACGCGCCCCGGCTTCGTGACAGTGAGTTCGTCCATCAGAACACTCGTTTCTTGTAAAGGTAGAAGAGGACGCCGATGATACCGACCGCGAAGACGCCCGAGATGGCCGTCAGGACGGCGAACATGTGGGCGTAGCCCTGGCCGGGCAGGTTGATGTTCATGCCGTAGGCGCTCGTGATGACCGTGGGCACGGCGAGGAGGATCGTCGCGGCGGTCATGTACTTCATCACGTTCGAGAGGTTGTTGTTGATGAGCGAGGCGAAGGTGTCGAGCGTGCCGTTGAGGATGTTCGCGTGGATCGTGGCCGTCTCCAGCGCCTGCTGGTATTCGACCGCCGCGTCGTCGAGCGTGTCGGAGTCGTCCTCGGAGAGGTTGAGCTGGCGCGCGTGGTCGAGGCGGTTGATGAGGATGTTGTCGGCCTTCAGCGAGGTGGAGAAGTAGACGAGCGACTTCTGGTAGGTGAGCAGCTTCAGCAGCACCTCGTTCGAGATGGACTCGTGGAGGGAGTCCTCCAGGTCCTCGATCTTCGCGTGCATGTCGCGGAGGTAGCGCAGGAAGAGGACGGCGGCGTGCCAGAGGAGGCGGAACATGAACCGGTTGCGCTCGCCGGGCGGGCAGACGCGGCGGATCTGGTCGAGGAAGGCGTTCGTGACGGGCGTCGTCTGGGAACAGATGGTGATCACGCTCTGCCCGAAGAGGACGATGCCCAGAGGCAGCGTCTCGTAGGGCAGCACGCTCTCGTCGTCCTCGTCCCCCCGCACCGGCAGCGGCACGTGGACGATCACGAGATGGAAGCCGTCCTCGCTCTCGAAGCGCGGCCGCTCCTCGCGGTCGAGCGGGTCGGTGAGGAAGTCGCGCGGCACCTGGGAAAAGCTGAGCACCCGTTCAAGCTCGGCCGTCGTCGGCTCGGCAAGATTGATCCAGCACGATTCGCAGAACTCGACCGTCTCCTTGAGACCGCCGTTCTCCCATTTGTAGATTGTCATCATGCCGAATACCTCCTTTCGCCTCGGGTGGAGGGGAGAAAAAGAATGGAGCGGGCGATGGGAATCGAACCCACGTAAGAAGCTTGGGAAGCTCCTATTCTGCCATTGAATTACGCCCGCACTGGCGGAGAGGGAGGGATTCGAACCCCCGATACCTTGCGGTATGCATGATTTCGAGTCATGTGCATTCAACCAGGCTCTGCCACCTCTCCGTGGAGAACGATGTGGAAGTGTATCAATTCCGCGCCGCGCCGTCAAGGGGGCGAATGAATTTTTCAGGGGTGTACGCCCGAAGGACGAACGGACACGGCGAGGACATTACTTCAGCAGGGCGAGCGCGCGCTGCGCCGAAAGCCGCAGCACCGTCCCGGAGGACGGGTCGGCGAGGATGGACCGCAGCGCGGCGCGGGCGGCAGGAACGCGCCGCGTGCCGCAGAGCTGGACGGCGATGACGCGCGTCGGGGCGTTCGCCAACGCATCCCCCGCGCATGCCGCGAGGCGCGCGTCGAGGTCCGCCGCGTCGACGCGCGGATCGACCGCCGCCAGTTCCGCCAGCGCGAGGAAGGCCGGTCCGGCAACCGGAGAGGCGGTCGCGCGGGCCGCCGCGTCCAGCGTCGTGCGGACGCGCGCGGCTTCCGGCGCATGCGAGTCGTACGTCCCGCGCCGCACCTGCTCCTGGACGTGGAGGCCAAGGTGCTGGACGGCGAAGTTCCGCGTCAGGTCGTCCTGTTCTGCGCTGTCGTGGAGCGTGCGCATCGTCGCCGCGTAGTCCGCCGGGATTGTCCGTTGGTTCAGCAGACGGTCCATCTCCTGGTTCTTGTCCGAGGCGAGCGACGGCGCGGGGCATCCCCGCCCCTCCGGCGGCGCGAACAGCAACGCCCGGTCCGCCGCATCGCCGCCGGACACGCGCTCCATCCGGGGCCGGTGGACAACATCGGCCTCCTCCTCCGTCCGCCGTCCGGAGGCATGCCACGCCCACACGCCCCCAACCACCACCGCAAGGGCCATCACCCCCAGGACGGCTCCGAGCATCCACATCAATCTACCTCGTGTACGCATGTCGATCAAGCTCCATTCACGACAAGTCCAGTTCCCCATAATCGTTTCGATTAAGCCTTTCACATCGATTCCACGGGAGGGACGCGATTCATTGCGTCCGCGTCACGCACGGCATCGTTCCTCCTGCGGCTTTGCCTCCTGTTCAGTCTGCCCGGATTCAACATACCATTGGACGAAGTCGCGCAACGTCCAGGTCTGCGGAATGTCGGTCTTCCCATGCGCCGCAAGGTAGTCGTTGAGGTCCTCCTGTCCGCCGCTTTCAGTCCAGGAATCGTATTTCCACAACGGCCCCTCCTTGGTGAACACATCGTCCGGGCGAAGGAAGCCAAGCGGCACGTCGTAGGTCTTGGCGAGGAAACGAAGAGCGGCCTCCACGCGCTCTCCGCCGCCGAAAAGCCTGAAGACCTCATCTTCGGACCGTTTCGGACGTCCCCAGTAGGCCGACCGCCGACAGAACTCCATCACCGGTTTTGCGAAAAGCAGAACCAAGACGGGAACCGCCACATGGGAGTACCAGCTTGCATCATTCGTCATGGCCCTGCCTCGGGTATGTCTTTGGGTGAGATTGACAAAGGAGTTTCACGCAGTCTTTCGTTATGGTCTTCCCTTCCGTCATTTTTACACGGATATAAAGTGCCACACATTCTCAGACACATGGCGAATGTGGATCGTCCGAATACCATCTATCTCTTCAGGAAGCACAATGTCGATTTCAAGAGTTTCCTCCTCATCCTCTGGAGCGAAGATAGACGGTAATTCGACCGACAGGGTATTATGTGGATCATACGGGTATTCGGGTCTTAGGACGAACATATGAAGAGGAGTGCGTAGCCCAGTCTTGGTCGTCCTAGAAACCGTCCCGGTCATCTCGGAAGGAAAGGCCGTTCGCTTGTCATGGCTCCACAGATACAGGGAGTAGACCCCGTTAGTGTTTGAATAGTCGGAGAGTCGATAACCCAATACCTCTCGGCCGGCTTTGTTGAGAAGCCAATGGGACTCAATGTTTCCTCTACCCTTATCATCGACCCACTCTAGCCGCGAACGGCCAAACAGCAGGTTCATGACCACGTAGTAAAAGAGTAATACCAAAACACAGAAAATTACACTCTGTACAAACAACCACTTACAGAAACGCCACACGAAACAAAGAATCACATTGCATAATCTTACACCATTCATATCATATCCCTCAACAAATTAGTTTCCCCAAATATAATAAGGCAACATATCAGAAACGAAATGTCCCGCAATCCGTAAGATACATTCAATTATCGAATTCTTTCCCGTTGGCGGATTTACATAGTTATACGTACCCTTATATTTTTGATCTGTTACAAGTCCACCGGTGTCTCCATCGTAGACCGCCTCACGACCATCAGGATGAATAAACTTACGTTCAGGCTTTCCTTTTCCATTGTCGTGATAAACACTCATCCTTCCCGGTAATTCCTTCCACCCGCTTCCAGGTGCGGGAGGAGATGATGGTAAGGGAGAATTCAGTGCATCACGTCCCGAACGATGCCACCCTGGTGCCTGCACACGCATTTCACCAAAGGGATCATTAGCACAAACTGGAGAATTGGCACAGAACGCATACAGGTTCACCCCACCCTGTAAACGGATCGGGTCCTTGGAGAGCCAGCGGCCCGTTCCGGGGTCGTACCAGCGGGCGCGGAAGTTCACGAGGCCCGTCGCCGCCGAGAACTCGCGTCCCTGGAAGCGGTAGC